>JBAUOG010001252.1:0-15702 GCA_049579625.1 Bryobacteraceae bacterium | reverse complement strand
ACTCAGGGGCGATTATGAAATCAAATAACTACTTCCGACTGATGAAGTCGTCACCCGTCGTGCGGGCTGGAGTGACGATGTGCTGCGCCGCACTTCTGCTTGGTTTACCGTTCCGCGCGCTAGCTCGCGCCGGGGACAATCCGCCGCCAGGACCGCAGCAACAGGGACCACCGCAATTTTGGGATGCATCGCTCGACCAGGCAATCGCCAACGAAGCTCAGCTCATGAAAACGTTGAAAGGGCTCAGACCTGTCACAGAAGCCTATATTCAGGAGCTGCGAAAGGACGACGAACTGGGTGAGACTCCGATCACGGACCATTATTTTCTGGGCAGGATGGATTTGAGCCACGGCGTGACGAACGATTCATACATTCCCGCGCCGGGCTTTGCCAAACGTTTCCGCGACTCGTTGAAGATTTTCTCATTGAGCATGACTCCTCGTGGTTTCATACAAATGGCGATTATCGATTCGACTTCGTTCGATCGGCGGCATTACGACTTCTCCTACGTGAGGCGGGAGTTTCTGGGTGACGTGCGCTGCCTTGTCTTAGACGTCAAACCGCGGGCAGGCACGGGTTTCGGTCGCTTTATTGGACGGGTATGGATCGAGGATCAGGACAATCATATTGTGCGATTTGACGGAACGTATACCAGCAGGCCTCAGGGTGGCCAGTTTGTTCACTTCGATTCCTGGCGAGTGAATTGTGGGCCAAACCTGTGGGTACCCGCGTACGCGTACTCCGAAGAGAACGAGCTGAAGGGAGCTGTGCCATTTAAGAAATTCCGATTCAAGGGGCAAGTTCGATTCTGGGGTTATCAAACGAAACTCGATCAGTCAAGCGAGTTCACTAACCTCACAGTCGATGGGGACAGCGCTGTTCGCGATGAGAGTGAGACGGCCTTAGACACGTCTCCGGTAGGAGCCGCGCGCCTCTGGGAGCGGCAAGCGGAGAACAACGTCGTTGGCCGGCTCCAGGAAGCAGGGTTAGTTTCGCCGCCGAGCGAAGTCGACAAGGTTCTGGATACCGTACTTAACAACCTGGTCGTAACGAATAACCTCTCTATTGAGCCCCAAATACGAGTTCGTGTCTTATTAACGACGCCGTTGGAATCTGCTTCTGTTGGCCACACAATTCTGATCAGTCGGGGGCTTCTCGATGTGCTTCCCGACGAGGCTTGCCTTGCTGCCGTGGTCTCTCACGAACTGGCGCACATAACGCTTGGCCACAAACTTGACACGAAGTACTCGTTCTCGGACCGGCTTTTGTTTGACGACGACGCGACGCTGAAGAAAGTGAAGCTCTCCCGAGCCATGCACGAAGAAACGGCCGCCGACGAGCGAGCCATAGAGATTCTCCAGAAATCTCCTTATAAAGATCGGCTTCCTCAAGCAGGACTCTTCCTTCGCGAGCTCGCTGCCCGGGCCAACACCCTGCCGCAGCTGGTTCGACCGCTATTGGCAGACCGTCTGGTCGAGCACGGGAAGGAGGAACGCCTATCCGCCCTGATGGAAACGGCACCGGAACTACGGCCGGGCGACACGGCGCAAACAGCGGCGTTGCCGCTTGGATCGCGCATCAAGATGGACCCATGGAACGATCAGTTGCAGCTGGCTAAAACGCAAAAGGTTCCCCTGCTGACTGCTCGAGAGAAACTGCCCTTGCAAGTGACTCCGTTCATGCTGCACCTGACGAGAGAAACGCAAGGGAAACCCGCGACCGTGGTTGGGAAAGCCGTGGTGTTTCCGTGTGACCCCGTGACCTGCGGCGATGTTGACGACGGGACACCTGTGACACCTCCCGCGGCGCCTCAGAATAAAAACAAGTGAAGCGCGTCTCAGCGTTCAAATCACGATGGGTGGGGCTCACCCAGGATGCAGCGTGCGGTGTCACGCGCGATAAGTAGCTCTTCGTCGGTCGGGATGGCCCAGGCGTGAAGTTTGGAGTCGTCCGTGCTGATCTGTCCTTCGCGCCCAACCGTCTGCCGGTTTCGCTCATCGTCCAGGGTCAGGCCCGCCCACTCCATCCCCTCGCAGATACGCGCACGGACCGCCGGCGAATTCTCGCCAATTCCCCCCGTGAAGACCACCGCGTCGGCGCCGCCGGCACACGCCAGCATTGCGCCGATGTACTTCCGGGCGCGATAACAAAAGACTTCGATGGCGAGACGCACCCGGCGGTCTTCTTCCTTCTTGAGCTCCTCTTCCAGCACTTTCATGTCGTTGGTAAGTCCCGAAACACCAAGCAGTCCGGACTGGGTATTCAGAAGCGTCTCGACCTCCTGTGGCGAAAGACCCTCTTTAATGGCAATCAGGTTCACGATGGAGGGATCCAAGTCGCCTGAGCGAGTGCCCATGACCAAGCCCTCCAGCGGCGTCATGCCCATGGAGGTGTCGACCGGCGAGCCGGCGCGAATTCCAGTGGCGGAGCAGCCGTTGCCGAGGTGGAGGGTAATCAAATTTGTCTGTTCACGAGTAAGTTGATGCAGCGCCCGATATCGAAAGGCCACGTAGCGGTGCGAGGTTCCGTGGAAACCATAACGGCGGATCCGGTGGCGGCGATAGAGGTGATAGGGGACAGCATAGAGATAAGCGCGCTCGGCGATAGACGAGTGAAACGCAGTGTCGAACACCGCAACTTGAGGAGTCTTCCGGCCAATGATGTCCCATATGGCGCGAATGCCCTTGACGTTATTCGGGTTGTGCAGCGGAGCGAGGTCGATGCAGTCCTCAATTCCTTTCAGGACTTGATCGTCAATGATGGCCGACTCGTGGAAGAACTCGCCACCATGCACCACTCGATGACCCACGGCGTGAATGTCGCCCAGGTTGCGGATCTCAGGAATGCCTGACTGGTCCGAGGCGAGCCAGCGGAGGACATAGTCGATTGCGGCGGAAATGTCGCGAATGGGCGCAGTGAGTTTCTGCCGCGCGCCATCGTGGCTCTGTACGGTAACGATAGCCTCTCCGCCAATCCGCTCTACCTGCCCGCGACACAGGCGCTGGTCGGTCTGCTGCTTGATGCGGTCCAGATCCGTCGCGATTACCTGGAATTTGAGACTCGAACTGCCGGCGTTCAAAACAAGAACATTCATGGGCTCCACTATTGTCCCCTGTACACGCAACAATCATATGAATTGCAAGTGGCGAAGATGCTGGTGGCGGTTCGCGAAAAAGCTCGCGGCGCCGGCGCTGAGCCCCCGCCCCGCTTCGGTCAACCCAGCCACTGTGGATTGTGGGCGGTGCCGTCGAACATGCTGCTTGTCTTGAAGAGTTCGAAGTGGCCACTCAAGGCCGCTTCCCTGGTCTTCGCCAGCAGGGCGGCCATCTGCTGGGCGTCCATGGGCTTAAAGTTCTTCGCAACCTCAAAAGCCTGGTTCAGGCGCTCGAGGCTCTCGCAGCCGGTGATCACCACCGACGTGGGAAGGCTTAGAGCGTACGTGAGGCATTCGGTGGGTTTCACGGTTCCGCTCTTCAGCAGTAGCCCATCGCCCATGGACTTCATTCCGAGCACGGCGATGCCTTGTTCCACCAACTTCGGCACGACTTCTTTCTGAAAGCTGCGGAACTGGGCATCCATTGGATTCAGCGGCATCTGGCAGGCGTCGAAATGAAAGTTGTGTGCTGCAGCCAGTTCCAACATGCGGAGGTGCACACTCGGGTCTTTATGGCCGGTGAACCCGATAAAGCGGATCTTCCCGGCCTTCTGAGCATCCAGGCAGGCTTCGAGTGCTCCGTTGGGCGCGAAGAACCGATCAGGATCCTCCAGCCGTATGTTCTCGTGAAACTGCATCAGGTCGATGCGGTCAGTCTGCAGCCGCTTCAGGGACTCATTAATCTGTTGCGAGGCGGCCTGCTTGGTACGGCCGTCGAACTTTGTCATCAGGAAGGCCTTTTCGCGGTAGCCATCACGCAGGGCTTCGCCCATTCTTATTTCGCTCTGGCCGTCGTTGTAATCCCAGCAATTGTCCAGAAAGTTCATACCGCCGTCGAGCGCGGTGCGGACGATCTTGATGCCCAAGGCGGGGTCTTTGGGCCGCCCAATATGGTGGCCGCCAAGGCCGATCGCCGAGACCTTCACACCCGTCTTGCCGAGAGTGCGGTAGATCATTCCACTCTCCGCGCCTTCGACGCTCGATCCCGAAGAGAGAGCAGCCATTCCAGCCAGTATTCCCAGTGCTTCACGCCGGTCCATACTCTCTACGTTAACGAAAAAAGACGGCCCTTCACACCTCTGGAATTTCCCAGTCACCCGGTTGCCGGATAGAATGTGGCTTGGATTGCAGAATTGAGGATTTATGCCCGTTAGCTCCGGTTTTGAACTTCGTTTCCTGAAAAACCTCTGGGACTCTGCCGCCGCGAAAGCGATCAACGGCGATGCCCTTGATCTTCTGCGGTATCGCTCAAATTTGCTGGGTGCGGATTTGCGCATCACGAACTTCGCAGGTGGTAATACCAGCTCGAAGATAGAACTCGTCGATCCCTTTACCGGGAAGCCCGTGCGCGTCCTGGCCGTAAAGGGCAGCGGCGGCGATCTTGGCTCCATCACGAAAGCCGGATTTGCACTACTTTATCTCGACAAGCTGGAGAGCTTGATTTCGCGCTACAAAGGCGAAGCGCACGAAGACGAGATGGTGGGCTATTATCCCATCGCCGCGTTTGGCGAGAGCCGTGTGGCGGCCTCCATCGATACACCCCTCCATGGCTTCCTGCCTTTTCCGCACGTTGACCATCTCCATCCGGATTGGGCCATCGCGCTCGCTGCCAGCGCAAACGGAAAGGCCAAGCTGGCGGAGTTCAATCAACGATTCGGACGGAAGCTGGTCTGGCTTCCGTGGCAACGACCCGGCTTCGAACTCGGCCTGATGCTGCGCGACGCGGTTGCCAATAGCCCGGGCTGCGACGGCATCATTCTGGGAAGCCACGGGCTCTTCACCTGGGGAGCGACACAGCGCGAGTGCTATCTGAGCAGCCTCATCACGATTGACCAGATGGGAGAGTTTGTCGCCGATCACCAAAAGGGAAAGAAGACCTTTGGCGGGCTTAAACACCAGACCGTGGCCGATCGCGAAGGTACGGCCGTCGCGATTCTTCCTATTCTTCGAGGCGCCGTTTCGACGGCGAAGCGCAACATCGGTCATTACGCCCAATCCGATGACGCGCTCGAGTTCGCGAATTCGGTTCACGGGCACGCATTGAGCCAGATGGGTACCAGTTGCCCTGATCACTTTCTCCGCACTCGCATCAAGCCGCTGTTTGTGGACTGGAATCCTCAAACGGAAGATGTGGCGGCCCTGAAGCAGAAGATCCAATCGGGCGCCGCGAAGTACCGCACGGAATACGGGGATTATTATCACCAGTTCGCCGAAGCCGATTCTCCGAAGCTGCGCGATGCGAATCCCTCGGTTGTTATCATTCCCGGCCTCGGTCTGTTCGCGTTCGGCAAGAACAAGAAGGAAGCTCGCATCACGAGCGAGTTCTTCATCAACGCCATTCATGTGATGGCCGGAGCCACGGCGCTTGATGAGCAGAGCGCGATTCCAGACCAACTGCCACAGGCTAAGCATGCGGAAGATTCCGCGCACTTCAAGAGCCTGCTCAACTATGTCGCGCTGCCGCCGCGAGAGGCGTTCCGCATCGAGTACTGGGCGCTGGAAGAAGCCAAGTTGCAGCGCATGCCGCCCGAGCAGGAGTTCAGCCGCAAGGTAATTGTTATTGTCGGCGGCGGCAGCGGCATTGGCCGCTCGGCCGCTCTCAAGCTCGCGCAGCGCGGGGCTCACGTTGCAATTGCGGACCGCGACCTGGAAGCTGCAAAGTCGGTTGCCGCCGAGGCCGTGAAGCTCTCGGCGAAGGATATGGTGCTCGCTGTGGGGCTGGATATCACGTCCCGAGTCAGCATCGCCGATGCCTTTCGCGCGGTGATCGCAGAATTCGGCGGCATTGACGGAATCATTAATACGGCCGCCATCTTCGGCACTCCGGACCGCAACGGCAGGCTGCCCGATGATCTTTGGAGCATAACCTTCAACGTCAATATCAGCGGCAATTATTTTCTGGCCGACGAATCCCGCGCCATCCTTAAGGAACAGAACCTGCCCGCGGTGATGGTCTTCACCAGTTCCGCCAACGCTGTGGTTCCTAAACACGGCAGCGAAGCCTACGACGTCAGCAAGAGCGCCGTGAATCAATTGATTCGCGAACTGGCCGTTGGGCTGGCTCCGTTGGTGCGGGTGAACGGCATTGCACCGGCCACCGTAGTCGCCGGTTCCACCATGTTCCCGCGCGATCGCGTTATCAGTTCGCTGACGAAATATAAGATCGAGTTCGCGGAATCGGAGTCGACCGAGGAGCTTCGCAACAAACTCGCGATGTTCTACGCCCAGCGCACCTTGACCAAAGTGCCGATCCACCCCGATGATTGCGCGGCCGCGATAGTATGGCTCGCCAGCGACGCCAGCGCCAAAACGTCCGGCCACGTAATCCCGGTCGACGGTGGCCTTCCCGAAGCATTCCTACGGTGACCCCTCTCCTTCGCGCGGTCGGAGTCACGAAGAGTTTCGGCGGAGTACGCGCGCTGAAAGGCGTGTCCTTCGACCTATGTGCCGGCGAAGTGCACGGCCTGGTCGGCGAGAACGGGGCGGGGAAGTCGACGCTGATCAAGGTCCTGACGGGGGCCATCCAGCCAGACGGCGGCGAAGTCATTCTCGATGGGAAGCGGATTGAACACAACGACCCGTTTCAAGCGCGAGCGCTCGGGATTGCGGCTATCTACCAGCAGCCCGCCTTGTTCCCGCACCTCAGTGTGGCCGAGAACATCGCGATCGCCAAAGACGCCGGCAAGCCCTGGCGTCGCATCTCGTGGCCGGACCGGATGCGCCATGCCCGCAAACTACTCGAGACCGTTGGCGCGAAGATTTCTCCAGAAGCGCCGGTCAGCTCGCTGACGGCGCCCGAACAACAATTGGTTGAACTGGCCAAAGCACTGGATGCCGATGCGCGCATCATCATTATGGATGAGCCAACGGCTTCGCTCGGCCAGCAGGACGCGGAGAATCTGTTTCGGATCGTCGACGGCCTGAAGGCGCGCGGGGTAGCCATCGTATATATCTCGCATCGCTTCGAAGAGTTGTTCCGGCTGGCCGGGCGCGTTACCGTGCTCCGCGATGGCAACAGTATAGACACATGCTCCATGCAAGGTGTCACCACGCACGATCTGATTCGCATGATGGTGGGCCGAGAGCTGGAGCTGGTGTTTCCGAAGCGCCATATCCAACTTGGCGAAACCGCCCTTGAGGTGAAGCATTTGTGCCGCCAAGAAACTGGTGTGAAGGATGTCAGCCTGACGGTGCGATGCGGAGAGATTCTGGGATTAGCGGGTCTCATTGGTTCAGGCCGCACACAGTTCGCCGAGGCGCTGTTTGGCTTAACTCCTCCTGATTCAGGAGAGGTCTGGATGGGTGGCCAACCTGTTCACATCGAATCTCCCGCCGACGCTTTGGCGCTCGGCCTCGCCTACGTGCCTGAGGATCGCCGCCGCCACGGTGTCGTGATGGAGATGCCGGTTGGCCAGAACACAACGCTGGCGAGCCTCAAAGCCATTTCGACGAACGGGTTCTTGCAATTCCGCAAGGAACGCGAAGTCGCGCAAAACTATTGCACGCAGCTCGGCGTGAAGACACCTTCCATTGATGTTCCAGTCAAGAACCTCTCCGGCGGAAACCAGCAGAAGGTCTCGCTTGCTCGCTGGCTGCTCACTCATCCCAAAGTGCTGATTCTTGACGAACCGACCCAGGGCATCGACGTCGGCGCGAAGGCGGAGATCTATCACCTCATCGGCGATCTTGCCGAGAAGGGTCTCGCCATTCTCATGATCTCGTCGGAGCTGCCGGAGATTCTTGGGATGAGCGATCGCATTGCCGTCATGTCGAAGGGGCGAATTGCGGGCGTCCTGGAACGCTCAGAAGCCGACCCTCATAGCGTCATGGAACTCGCCTTAGGACATCAAGCGCCATTCATCGGAGGCGGCTCTTGAAGTCATTGCGTGTGGGCCGCCAAGCCGCTAGTGTCGTTACGCTGCTTCTCTTCCTGATTGTGTTGGCGGTTGTCGCACCGGCTTTCTTCAGCTTTGCCAATCTGCGTGACCTCGCGCTCACCAACATCCCCGTGCTGTTGGTGGCTGCTGGTATGACGCTGGTCATCGTGCTCGGGCAGATTGATATCTCCGTCGGCTCGATCTTCGCCGTGGCGAGCGTCGTAGCCGGGTTGCTCACCCAGGCTGGGGTTCCCATCGCGTTAGTGATTCCCTGCACCGTGCTGGCAGGGGGACTCTTCGGCGCTGTCAACGGCACACTGATCTCCTATGTGAATGCGCCATCGATCGTCGTGACCTTGGCCACCATGGTGGTCTGGCGCGAATCCTTGCGCTGGATAACCGGGGGTGCGTGGGTTGAAGGTTTGCCGGCTACCTTCCAGTGGTTCGGCTTGGGCCAGTCTGTGGGGCAAGCCGTCATAGTAGTAGGATCGCTCGCCGTCTTCGCTGCCCTCGCCTGGGCTTCCAGACATCTGGTGGCGTTCCGTTCAATCTACGCGACCGGATCCGACCGCGAAGCCGCCAACCTGGCCGGTATACCTACACAGCAGGTTTTGTTCGCCGTGTTCGTCCTGATGGGCGCGCTCTCCGGATTCGCCGCGATGCTCAACGCTGTCCGGTTTTCGGATGTACCGGCCAATGCGGGCATCGGCCTTGAATTGAAAGCGATTGCCGCGGTGGTTGTCGGCGGCACACCGATCACGGGCGGCCGAGGGTCTTTATTCGGCACGTTCGTCGGCGTTTGTCTGTTGGGTTGCATCGGCCCTGCCCTCACGTTCCTGGGTCTGAGTGCTTATTGGGAGAAAGCCATCCAGGGCGCCATCATTTTGTTGACGGTCCTGTTCGACGCCCTGGCGGCCCGCGCCTCGAAGCAAGCGGTGGTCCACGCCTAGCCCGCCTATGAAAGCCGCCAAACAGGAGGTGTTCGTCGGCAGTCTGCTGCTGGTTGAGATCCTGCTGCTCAGTCTGGCTGCTCCCAATTTTTTCTCTGTCACCAATTTCTTCGAATGCATACGTCTTGGCGTCGAAATCGGGCTTCTCACGCTCGCACTGACGCCGGTCATCATCACCGGCGGCATTGATCTCTCGGTGGGGTCGATGATGGGGCTCTGCGCCGTCAGCTTTGGAGCGCTCTGGCATGATGCGGGCTGGCCGATCCCGGCTGCCGCCAGTGCCGCGTTGTGCATCGGCATCGCCGGCGGGCTGCTGAATGGGTCCCTGATCGCACGTCTGAACGTCTCGCCACTCATCGTTACGCTCGGCACGTATTCGCTCTTCCGAGGTCTTGCCGAGGGTCTCACGGGTGGCGCGCGCAATTACTCCGGCTTCCCTGCCGGCTTCCTGTTTTTGGGGCAGGGATATTTGGGTGGCATCGTGCCGACCCAGACGGTATTTCTCGTGGTCGCGGTTATTGCGTACTTTGCCTTGCAACACCGAACCGTCGTGGGGCGAGCGCTGCGTGCTGTCGGCTACTCCGGCGAAGGCGCACGTTACGCCGCGATTCCTGTCGCTCGCCGATTGCTTCTAGTCTATGCGCTTTCCGGATTTGCAGCGAGTGTTGCGGCGATCGTGTATGTGGCTCACCTGGGGCAGGCGAAGTCCGATGCGGGCAATGGTTACGAACTGACCGCCATTACGGCCGTCGTACTCGGAGGGACCTCGATTTTCGGCGGGTCGGGGACAATTCCGGGCAGCCTGCTGGGGATCACTGCTATCGTTGTTCTCCAGAACGGGCTTCGACTGGCCGCGTTGCCGGCGGAGCTGGCCGGCATTCTCACCGGCGTATTGCTGGTCGTTACCATTGCACTGGAGCGTTTCGCCAACCGCGCCCGTCCTGTGGTTGCTGCGCAGGCCGGTATTGATCAGGAATCGATTATGAAGAACTCGCAACTCGCCATCCTCTGCGCCGCGGTCCTCGCCGGTGCGGTGATTGTGTCGCTGAGCAATTGGTACCTCGTCAAAAACTTGCGACCGGCACCGCGTGGCCGCATCGCTACGGCACTCATGCCCGACGCCGGGACGTCCCGCCGAGTCACCGTCGGCGTGATGCCCAAGGCGAAGGGGGACCCGTACTTCATCAGTTGCCGGCTGGGCGCTGAAGAGGCCGCCCAGGAACTGAATGTCGATCTCATCTGGGACGGTCCTACCGGCCTGGACGCCGCTAAGCAGAACGAAGTAATCGAGGGCTGGATCACGCGTCACGTCGACGCCATTGCTGTCAGTGTCGAAAACGCACCCGGCATCTCCACCGTGTTGCGAAAGGCTCGCGCGCAGGGCATCAAAGTCGTTACCTGGGATGCCGATGCCGAGCCGGATTCCCGCGACTACTTCATCAATCAGGCCACGCCCGAAGGCATCGGCAACACGCTGACTGACGAAGCGGCGAAGATCATGCACGACGAAGGCGAGTTTGCCGTGATCACAGGCGCGCTCAGCGCCGCCAACCAGAATAAGTGGATCGACGCGATCCGGGCTCGTGCCGAGGCCAAGTACCCCAAGATGAAGCTGGCCGTGATTCGCCCCAGCGACGACGATCGCGACAAGGCGTTCTCCGAGGCCCAGACCATCCTGAAGGTCTATCCCAAGGTTCGCGTCATCATCGCGATTTCCGCGCCGTCCGTGCCGGGCGCGGGCGAGGCGATCAAGCAGTCAGGTCGCGCTGACGTGAAGGTGGTTGGCCTCTCACTGCCCAACCTTTGCAAGCCGTATGTACGTTCCGGCGATGTCGCGGCGGTTGTGCTTTGGAAGACGCGCGACTTGGGTTATCTTGTGGTGGCTACATCAGCCGCACTGGCGCGGGATCAGTTCCCGACGGGCCAACCCGCCTTCATCGCCGGCCGGCTGGGCTCAGTCGAGATCCGGGGCAGCGACATCATCCTCGGCGCGCCGTTCGTGTTCACCAAACAGAATATTGATCAATTCGATTTCTGACAGTCCGGCACGAAACCGAGCGTGCCCTCTGCGCCGAAGCCTACAGGCGGATTGTCTTCGTCAACATCCGCTCGCTGACGCGCGCGGTTCTGTGCCGGTAAGTTTTGTTTGTTGTCAACTGCCGAGCCCGACTTGGAGGCCTTTTCAACGAAAGTCCGGCGCGTTGTAGATTGGTAACACCGCTGCCCGCAAGACGAGACACAGATGGATTTCACCACGCTCGCATTTTCCTTGGGATCGGCCTGGCTCTCTGGGATCAATCTCTATGCAACCGTCCTCACGCTGGGTCTCCTGCAGCGCTACAACCTGGTCCACTTACCCGGCCATCTGAGTTACGTCAGTAATTGGTGGGTGATCGGCGTCGCCGCGATTTTCTTCGTGATGCAATTCATTGCCGACAAGGTCCCGGCTGTCGACTCCGTTTGGGATGCCATCCACACCTTCATTCGAATTCCTGCTGGAGCAATCCTGGCTGCCAGCGCCTTCGCCGACTTCGACCCCTCAGTTCGTCTCTTAGCGCTGCTTGCCGGCGGAACGTTAGCGCTCAGTTCGCACGGCACGAAGGCGGCAACTCGCCTGGCCGCTAACACCTCTCCCGAACCCTTTTCGAATATCGCTTTGAGCCTGTTTGAAGACGCGCTCACGATTGGCGGAACGTATCTCATGAGCGTTCATCCGCTGGTTATCCTGGGAGTCGTCGCGGTGGGATTACTCGTATCGGCTCTCATTTTCCGCTTCATCTTCAAAGCATTTCGCGCCATGTTCCGGCGCCAGCCGCAGCCGGCAATGCCCAGCAGTTGACAGAGTGTAGCGCGCCCCGTCAGGAGGCTGAACGCCTGTGCCAAGAAAGGCTGCCTACGTTCCCACCATCGGCCGCCTGCCGCTGTCCAGAATCTCGCGCACAGCGGCCACCCGCGCCCGACGGACCGGTCCATTGTGAACGGCCGGCATGCGCGCCGCACGGCCTACGTGAACTTCACGAATCACGTCGCTCGCGGCAAGCAGCCGCAAGACCTTTTCGTCCGAGCCGCCTGCCGCTAGGATCGTAATCTCGGGACCGGCTTCCTGCTGGAGCTCCTCCAGGCACTGCAGCCTGGTGGCCGCGTCGCCGCCGCATCCACAGCTCAGAACGCGGTCCACTTGAGGATACTGTTTGAGAGTGCGAAGCGCTTCTTTCGGGTGGCTGACTTGTTCGAATGCGCGGTGAAAGGTAATGCGCCATTTCGGCACGATCTTGATGATGCGTTCCAACTTCTCGGTTTCGATGACACCTTTGCGCACGAAGCCCACGACGACGCCCTCCAGCGGAAGCTCGCTCAAACGGCGCAGACGATCCTCGATCAATCGGAATTCTGCAGTGCTGAAGACGGTGGGCGCGTCGCTCTCTCTGATCATGACCCGTACCGGGATTCTCACTGCGGTGACGATCGCGCGGACGATCATCAAATCGGGCGTGAATCCACCCTTGGCCAGAGCGCGAACCAGTTCGATGCGGTTCGCCCCGCCTAATTCAGATTCGATCGCATCTTCGGCCGAGCACGCGATCACTTCGAGCAGCTTTTGCACCTGCTGCATTTTATCGCGCAGGCCCGAGTGCTTATCAGATCACGGTGCGAAAGCCCAGGTCATTCCGTACAGCGCCGCGATGAGCAGCCCGAGATACAGGATGACCAAAGCATAAACCCGGCCCCAGGTTCCGAAAAATGGTGGAGGCTCGTCGCGTTCTGCCTGGTCCGCCCGCAATTGTGACAACCGGGCTTCGTTGAACAGGGCATCTTCCTTGGCGAGCTTGCCGCGCCCGGCTTCGTCGCTCATCAACGCTCCGCTCGAGTTGCCGTCGCTGCACCTGCGCCAAGCGTCTTTGAGGCACTCAGGAAGTTTGCAAACAGCCGGTATGCGCCAGGCACGCCGGCAGGCAACTCCCGAAAGAACGATAGCGCCGTGAAGATGTACACGCCTTTGCCGTAACGAGTAACCAACGTGGAACCCTTCATGGATGGATCGCCGGGGTCATGCATCTCAAACGGCGTCTCGTAATGCGGATCCCACTTGGAAGCGAAATACAAACCTCGCTCTTGTACCCAGCCGTCGAAGTCCCGCTCAGTAATTCGATTCGGCGAGGTCAACAATACATTTTTTGCATCAAAAACAACCGGTGCTTCCTCCACGGTTACCCGCTGGCTACCGATCTCAAACGGGTAGGGACCCATGTGTTTCAGCGGCTCAGAACGGTCGCGCTCGATGCGGTTGTACTGCACCACCAAGGTTCCGCCATTTGAGACGTACTCCATCAGACGCGCCTGATTCGCCACCAGGTCCGGCCGTTCGGTATAGGCGCGTATGCCGGTCACAATCGCATCAAACTGGCTGAGATCGCCTTGGGCCAAGTCAGATGGGTTCAACATGACAACCGCGCAGCCGAGTTGCAACAATGCGGCCGGAACGTCGTCGCCGGCGCCCATCACATATCCCACACGACGGGCCAGCACAACGGTGTCGGCGCGGACCAGTTTGGTCTCGGACGGCGGAAACAGCGTCTGCGGCGGGATATGCGGGTAATCGATGTGCCGCACGTCAACAGCAATCCGGTGCCCGTCTGTCTCGAGCGTGGCCTTCAAGTCGCCCACGGCGGCCTCCCGCGCGGGCGTCACGTCGAAAGTCAAGACCTTCTGCTCGCCGGCGCCATTGAAGGCCACCTCTTCGTGAGCCGGTTCAATCTTCCAACCAGCCGGGGCTTTCAGAGATACACGGCCTTCTTTCATTGCGGCGTGCGAGTTTACTTCCACTTCAATCTTCTTGCTCGCCAGCGTCGGGAAGACTTGGGTGGGTTGAAGAAACCGCAGCGAGGCTGGTGGCATCACCACCACCGGCTTGATGGACTCTCCGTGCATCCGGTCCATGTATCGGTAGAGAACCGGCCGCTCCACCTTGATATGCGCCTGCCCAACTTGCACATCGGCCTGAAGCGTCAGCAGCGGCGGATTCTCAGGCAGGCCGATCAGCCGCGCATTCGCGACTTGATAGAGGTCCCCGGCCGCCGGCTGTTGGAGCCAATAAGGCTGGGTAGTGACGCCGTCGGCGGCGACCGTGTGCGGCGTCTCAATGACCTTGACCTCATTGAGCTTCAAGGCAATGGGCGTCTTCGTTCCGGGAAGCTCCGCGCCGTTCACGCGCAGCGACTCAATAACCACCGGCAACGAGGTGCGTTGGATGGCTGTCACCTTGAGCTTGAATTCGCTGCCGGCCAAAACCTGCTCGCGATCCGTGCTGAAGTCGAGCCAGAAGCCGGCGCACTGGGCGATCGTCTCGTCAATCTGACGGATCCGTTCTGCCACTTCCGGCGAATCCAGCTTCGTTGCCGCCTCGCGAGCCTTCACGAGCCACTCGATGCACAGTGTCGGATCGTCGGCCTTCCAGTTGCGCGCGGCCTCGGCCAGCATCTTTCCCACTGCCTCGCCGCCCCGATAGCGCGACCAAGTCACGTCAACTCCGTCGAACAGGTCCGTCTTCGCGGGCGGCCCGCTCAGCGTCACCAGCGTCGTCTTCAAGTCTCCTCGCATGCGGGGAGTGCCATCGCTCTGGCTGCTGTTCAGGCTCCGGCTGATCCCGGCCAACTCGCCGTAGCTGTAGCCCAGAAGCGGGTCGTATCCGCCAATCTCCAGATCCACGCGCTCGGCTAGGGCGTCGATCTCCTTTTGCATTTCCTTCGTGAACCCGCGCCGGTTTACCATCAACCGGGTCGGATGCCATGGTTGCACGTACTTCAGTTGTTCCGGAAACTTCTTCGGGTCCCCGGCAGCGTCGTAGGCCTCCCGGCCAAGAATCGCCGAAGCTTGATGCTGTCCGTGACCATCGCGCGATGTCCCGGTGAATTGCAAAATCACCACATCCGGACGGAATGAGCGGATCACCCAGACAATGTCTCCCAGAACCGCGTCATGGCCCCATTTGTCGAGCGTTTCCTTCGGACTCTTCGAATAACCGAAATCGATCGCCCTGGAAAAGAACTGCTGGCCGCCGTCCACTCGCCGCGACTGCAATAGTTCCTCCGTACGTAGAATTCCCAGGTCGGCGCCTTGTTCCGGCCCGATGACGTTCTGGCCACCCTCACCCCGTGTCAGCGAGAGATAGGCTGTTCGGACTTTGCGCCCTCTGGCAAGGTACGAGATAAGTCCTGTGTTTTCATCATCCGGATGCGCGGCAATCATTAGTACGCTGCCCGTGACGGCGAGCCGGTCGAGGGATTGCTTCACATCGATGGCGTCGGAGCGGGTCTCGTTCGGAGCTGACGCAAACGCCAAGCGGATCGTTAGGCAGAGAACAATCGTTAGGCAGAGAACAAATGGTAAAAAGCGGCGACGCCTCATTCTTGATCAGTTTAGAGGATTCCTGGTTCGAATTGATACCCGCAGGCTTTTGTAAAGAAAGCCATTCTCGTTACATCGGTTACACTTGGTTCGTGGGAACCCAGCCGCGCTCAGCGTCGAATGTCTTAATTGTCGATGATGAAGAATCCCAGCGTGTGCCGCTGGCTACCCTGGTTGAATCCTGGGGATTCACAGTAGAAACGGCGGCTGACGGCCTGGAAGCCCTTGAAAAATTAGCGGGTTTTCCAGCCAACGTCATCATTACCGATTTGATGATGCCACGGATGGATGGATTCGAGCTCATGCAGCGTTTGGG
>JBAUOG010001251.1:0-10487 GCA_049579625.1 Bryobacteraceae bacterium | reverse complement strand
GACCAACACCTCGCGATGTTGACCGCAAGTCTAGGGGCCAAGATGGATTCGCTTCTCCTTTCTTGTACGACTCTTTCATTCGCTACAACATGCCGGTTTATCCCGGCGCACCCCGATATACGGCGATCGGTAGCTAAGCGGGCACTGTCTGGCAGCAAGCGGCAACTGGGTAAACCTACTCGGTGCTCGCTCTGTTGACTCGCCGGCCCACGGACGAGGTTGGAGCATTTGGTTTTGTCGCTTAGCGACCTACGCGATATCCGGGTGTTCGAAGTTTGGATGAGTGCAGCCGGCAAACTCGGCAATCGCTGTGTTTCCCCTGTATCCCAAATGCTCCCGCTGAATCAATTCGGACGAATAGAAGCCTTCAATCACCGTGCGTTTTAACTCCACAAAGAAAAGGTCCATTTCAGTCTGCGGTGTCATTTCGCTCTTGGCAAGTTCGGTCAACAATTCCTGCCGTTGGGCTTCGGAGCACGCACCAAAGTTTTGCCGGAAACGTTCCAGCGCAAGTTGCTTCACACCGGCAAGTCCATTCTTCCAAGACTGGAGCGTCCCAGCGTTGGCGTAATTCAGCACTACATCGATGTAATAGGCTACGTGCGCATCGTGCGCGCCAGGACCTGTTTTGTCAGAGGGGAGAAGTGTTTCAGCCAACTCGTCCAGCAGCTCATATTCCAACTGTGTGAGCGCCCTCGGCCGGTAAGCTGCGAGAGAAGGTGCCCCTTCTTCGACATGATGGCCGTCGTGAGCAAACAACCCTTCTGCGTTGAGGGCGCAGCCGCCAAGGACCGCAAAGAACGCTCTCCTTTGCAGGCTCATCCGAGTTCTCCATTCTGCGCCTTTGTCGTCAACCGCTCGCTCATTCGCCAAGCCAGCGCAATATTGGTGAGAGTTGGGTTCTTTTCTGGGTACGCAGAAAACACTGATGAGTCTCCCACGAAAAGATTCCTGACATCGTGCGCCTGTCCATATTCGTTGAGCACCGATGTCTTGGGATCAGTTCCCATGCGAACGCTGCCAACCCAATGGTTGTAATCGATCTGCAGCGTTTGCGAGGAAACCTCTCTTGGCTTGTAAAGAATCTCGCCACGCGCCGCAGCGATGATCTCTTCGGAGGTTTGAACCATGTCCCTTGCCATTGCGATGTCGTTGTCTTCGTAATGAAGATGAATGCGAGGCAATGGCAGGCCGAAACGGTCCTTACGTTCCGGATCCAAATCCACATATTTCTTTGCCGAGGGCAACAAGGCTCCTTGCATGTTCATATTTGCTGAACAAATCGCATTCTCTTTCAGTTCCCGTTTCAAGGCACGCCCGAAACCAGGCGCGTAGAGACCCCGTGCACTGTTTGGATGAAGCCCCGATCCACATTGCACCTGATAAGTACCCTCAAAATCCTTGCTCGGCTCGTCCCAATAAAGGCCGCTAAGCAGGCCGTGATAATAATCTGTGCCATCGTCGTTAGATGCATCCCGATTCTTCAGTTGGGGAAAGAAGGCACTTACCGTTAGGCCGAAGTGACTCGTCAAATTGCGACCCACCTGGCCGCTGCTGTTCGCCAACCCGTTCGGAAATTCACGCGTCCGATTCAGGAGTAAATGACGGGCTGTTTCAATGGTGCTGCAAGCGAGTACCAATGTTCGGCATTTTAACTGGTTCTCCTTTCCCGTCTCGTCGTAATAGTCAACCGCTGCGACCCGCCGCCCGCTTCCATCCATCACGATGCGTGTCATCGTAGACCCGGTAAATATAGTCAAATTACCCGTTTTCAGCGCGAGCGGAATTGGCGTGTTCGCCGAAGTGTACTTGGAATCCACTTCGCACCCGTTCATACAATGTCCACAGTAGTGGCATTTCGCACGCTGTCCCGAATGAAACTCCGTCGGCATCGCTTTCCGGATTGCCACGAAATCCATCTTCCGGCCTTCCGCCTTTAACCGCTGTACCCCGGTTTTCAGCATGTGCTCGCCGCATCGCATCGGCACGCCTTTCTGAAAGTCTCCGTCGGGCATGTTCCACAATCCGTCCCGGTCACCATACACGCACATCAGACGTTCCGCTTTGCTGTAGTACGGCGCCACGCTTTCGTAGCTGATCGGCCACCGCCGGTAGTCTAGCGGGCCGAAGCGCAGACTATGGCCCGCCCAGCAGAGTGATCGACCGCCGACCGCCCTCAACAGGCCGTGGCCGGGCCGGTCGCCAACCGCCGTAAAGTGATCGGAGTCCGAATAATCGGTAACGCTGAGCGAAGGGCTTCGTTTAGCTGCGAGCCGCTCGTTCAGCTTCAGATAAATAGAGGTATGGCCGCCGTAATCGACGCCCGGTCGCAACCATTTACCTGATTCAACGAGAGCCACTTTCAATCCCGCTGAGGCCAACACATAGCTGCTGATTCCGCCCCCTGGCCCACTGCCTACAACACAAACGTCATAGATGGTTTGCTGCATTCTTCGTCCTTGGCGGTTCAGATCGCCGGCCCCAAGGGCTCTTTAGCGCCGTAGTGACCGCACCTGTCGCTGGTTCAACCGTTTACGCCGTGTGCTTCGTCATGTTCATTGCTCGTCGTCAACGGAAATAGCCTATCAGCAAAGCGGTAGGCCAGGTACCAACCTCCTGCGACGGATCGAGGCCGCGGAATCCGCTTGTGGTCGTCAATCCGGGAAAAACGTCTTCAGCACCCAAGGAGTCTGGTTCGGGGAAGATGATTATGTTCAGGTTCTGCGATGCGCCGGTTGCGGCGCTTGGGGTAGTCAATGCGGGGCGTTAACGTCCCATATCGGCAGCTGTTCCGGTCCGGGGCCAGCGATTGTTACCATTCGAGCTAGCGCCGTGGCCTTTTCCCGATCGAGTAGGGGTGTCCCGATTCGGACAGCGCGATCCGCTTGAGAACACTTTCCGGACACATGCTTCTTGTAAGTCATAGGTAAGAAGAAGAATTGGCTTGCAGAACTTGGACGTCTACATGCTGAACTCTATAAGGCGGCGCGAGCCAAGGCGCCCTCCCTGGATTCAATAATGACTACTCTAATGCAGGATCTGCAGTACACTCTCCGGCAATTGCGGAAGACGCCTGGCTTTACCATCACAGTGCTGCTCACGTTGGCGCTCGGTATTGGCGCGAATGCGGCCATCTTCACCCTCGTGAATTCCGTGCTCCTGAAGAATCTGCCGGTGGCGGACCCCAACACGCTCGTGCGGCTCGGCAACAACAGCCACGATTGCTGCGTTGGCTTCAATGGCACCCGCGACAACGGCATTTACAAAAGGCTAGTCTCGAAGAATCGCTATATGGTCCATATCAATCCACAGGCGGCGGGGTATTCGCAGACTCAGCTGGAAGCGTTGTACCGAACCATGGAGGAGCGATTCCACGCTGTGCCGGGGTGGTGAAAGTAGGCATCTCGAACTACACGCCGATGGAGGATAACAACTGGGCTAACAGCATTGGGATCCAGGGCGAGCCGGACCCGCACCACAACGCGTCTTTCATCAAGGCCAACGCGGATTACTTCGATTCGGTGGGAACCCGCATTGTAATGGGCCGCGGAATTAGGGTGCAGGACGCTTCCACTGCACCCCCGGTCGCGGTGATCAATCAGGCGTTTGTGAAGCAATTCTTCAAGGATAAGAATCCGATCGGCCGTCGGATTGGTTCGCCAGATTCGCCCGGTGATTTTGAGGTGGTGGGCGTCGTGGAAGATACGGCTTACACCGATGTGCGGTGGAAGGACCACAGCATGTTCTTCGTGCCCATCATGCAGCGTTATGCCAGTGACAAAGACCCAATTGAAAACGATATGTCGCTCTATGCAGGAGCAATGGTGATTGAGACTTCGCGCCCGATGAGCGACATGGAGGCCATTGCCCGCAGGACCCTGGCGGCAATCAATCCGAACCTGACGGTGGTCAAGTTTCAAACCTTCGATGACCAGATCGCCGACAGGTTTACACAAGAGCGGATGGTCTCGCGCTTGATGGCGCTGTTTGGCGGACTGGCGCTGCTGCTGGCAACGATTGGGCTCTATGGAGTGACCGCTTACAGTGTTGTCCGGCGTACCCCCGAGATCGGCGTCCGCATGGCGCTGGGAGCAGAGCGTCTTAGCGTGATTGCCATGATCATGCGCGGAGTGGTGGTGCAAGCGGCGTTGGGGCTCGCCATTGGCGTGCCAGTGGCGCTGCTGATGGTCCGGTTTGTAAAGTCGCAGCTCTATGAGATTACGAATGCGGATTCGCACGTGATGATGGGCGCGATTGCGACGCTCTCACTTGCGGCTTGCTTAGCCGGCATCATCCCGGCCCGGCGAGCGGCATCGATCGATCCGGTGGAGGCTTTGAGAAGCGAATAAATCAAAGATCTGAACCGCCTGGACGTGCGAGGACACTCCACGTGCCAGCTTCAATCTCCGAGCCCTCAATACCGATTCTTCGGTCCATAAAACACCCGGCTGTATGCGCTTCAGTTCATGCGCTCGGAGCGGACGGCGGACGATATGACGTTATCGGTAGCGCTCACCGGACTGCTGACTGCGAGGATCGCCGGACGCTAAAGCGGACGGACGACTTCGGACTGGGGCTAAGCGATTAATTCCGATTGGGCGAGGCGTGATGGCTCAAGCCCCACACATACGCCGCGAGCGCTGATATCTGGTCGGGACTAAGCTGCGCCCCACCCATCGGCGGCATAGGGCTGCGGTATTGTTTTGGTTGCGATACGCCCTCGGTTATCGTTTTCGCGATTCCGGCATAGCTGCCATCGCTCCACAGCCATTTCTTGCCCATGAGATCAGGCCCCAACGGGGTGCCCTGACCGCTCTCACCATGGCAGCCCGTGCACGCCGCTCCGCCGACTTGTCCGCGGTAGATGCGTTCACCGAGCACAACCATCTCTCGCGTCGCGCCTTCAGGAACGGGAAGACTGCCCGCTCCGGTCACACCCGCGTCTGGATGCGTGCCTTCTGGCGGTTCCGCAGCCACCTCAACGGGATTGCCAGCCGGGGCTGTTGCGCTCGGACACGGCGTGATGTTCGCGGCACTAGGTTGGGCGCCGCCACGATAGACAATCCGGTAGATTCTTCCGCTCACATCGTCGGAAACGTAAAGTGAACCGTCCGGTCCCACCGCCAAGCCAGTGGGACGATGTGCGGCCTTGGCTGGCGACTTCACCGCTCCCGCGAAACCATCCGCAAATATTTCGCACTGGCCCGATGCGCGCTCGTCGGCAAGCGGCTGAAAGACTACGTTGTAGCCGCCCTGCTCATATGGGGCCCGATCCCATGACCCGTGGAAGGCGATGAAGACCCCGCTGCGGTAGCGCGCCGGAAATTGTTCCTTGTCGTACCGCACCATTGCATTAGGCGCCCAATGGGCAGGGAATGGCGCAATCGGAGCAGTTTTGTTCGCGCATACGCCGATCGTCTTGCCATCGCCACCGTATTCCGGCGCCAAAACCAGCTTTTTCACGAACGCATCGTAGTAGCACTCGGGCCAGCCATAGTCTCCCTTTGGCTTCAAAAGCAACAGCTCTTCAGCCGGCAGAGTCGCCTCCTGATCGGGTTTATACAGTTCGGGCCAATTCGCGTGCAGCTGGTCTCGTCCGTGTTGGGTCACAAACACTCGCCCCCTTGAGTCGATGGCAAAACCTTCAGCATTGCGGATTCCCGTGGCGAAGCGCTCAGCCGTTGAAAAGGATTGGTTCACCTTGTTGGCGTCATAGCGCCATACGCCACCACGGGTCTCAAGTTCGGTGCAGGGGTCCGAGCCGGGCGACTTGAGTGTTCGATTTTTCAACTGGCAGGAATTAGTCGCGGTTGCGACATCGACGTACATCGATCCTTTGGAGTCGATGATGAATGGATGCATCGGATGGTCACCACCCAGAGGCAATCCGGAGACTATGGTCTCGGCAGAGTCACTCGGCACAATTGAGCCGGCGAGCAATGAATATCTCACGATCCGATCATTGACCTCGGCGTAGATCGATCCTTTATACATGCCGACGCCGGTACCGCCTGCTCCGCCACTTTGGACGGTTTCGCCAAAGCGCTCAATCACATTGGCCTTTCCTGCACCGCTCTTGTCTTGCAGGGCCACGAGAAAACCGCCTGCATTCGGTGTGTCGTCGCCGTAGTACCTGCCCGACCACGTGTTGACGTAAAGAGCTCCGTTCGGAGCAACCACCATGTGGCGGGCGTGACCAACGCCGTCGGCGAAGACCGTCGCGCAAAAACCGGCAGGTAACTTCAACCCGCTGTCATTGCTCGGGCATGCTTGGCTATTGGCTTCTGCCGCCGGATCGGAATGGTTATGAGGCTGCGCCGATGAACTTGCCACGGATATTGTGGCGAGCGCAACGAGGGCAGAGAAAAAAGCTTTGACCGGGTTGGATAATCGCATTGCACACTCCCTAAGGACACCGCTCTAGCTCCCGAAATTTACGGAAAACCACTACATCCTCTACCACATTTCCGTAGCGTGCTGCACTTCCATGCACAGCGCGCCGAAGGCTCATGTAATCAACAGGGGTCCACAGCATAGCTCGTACTTGGCAAACGCGCCGCTCTTGTTCCTCGGGGAGCTCTCGAAGAAAGTTGATCTGGGTGGCTACAGGGTTTACTTGCACACCGTCCAAGGCGCCCCAACCACGTCATCATTTAGAAGCTCACGTCTTCGCCGAAGCAGTGACGGCGCGCGCATCGGCGCGAACGGTGTCGGTTTCGCGGATAGCGAGAGAAAAGAGACCCACCAAGGAAAAGGGCAGGCCGGGCTCAATAGGCGGTGGCTGAGGATCGTCCGATGAGGCGCGGCCAAACACGGCGTTAATTTGTATTATCGGAAGGCAGCACGGCCGGGAAGACGCGTTCGAACTGTCACTCGGCTCGCAGAGCTGCTAGCGGCTCAAATCTTGTACCTCTCGTAAGTCGAGAATCGATCTCAAGTACCCTCTCTTCGAATAATCCCTACCCTCGACGTGGTCTGATAATCGCCTCACGGTCTGTTTCAGGAATGTTCTGATCCTCTTCGACCGTTTGCTCAAGCCGATGTTCCCAGTAGTCCACCCTTAGATCCGGTTTGCCGTGCCAGCCGCCGCCCGCAATCTTCTCGGCGTCCACAGGCTTAAGCTCTTCGTTTGTGTGTTCCAATTCTGCCGCAGCAGGTTGGTCTTTCAGGGATTCATCGATCTTGAGCAATTCCTGATTAGTTGGCTTGGGGTTCCTTCTGACGAAACCCGGTTCCTCCGTGTTCTCACAGCGCCCGCCCTATTCGGGTCCGTTGCGATCGCCTACGAGCTTTGAAAAGTGACGGAGCACAGACGCCGCGAGCCCGCGTAATGCCAAATCCCTGTTACGGTGTCAGCACCTTAAATGCGACTATTTTCCAAGCCGCACCTTCCTGTTCCCAGACAGCAAAGAGGACGCCGGAATCCTCGCCGGCCTTCGCCAGTCTTAGCGCCATCGCGTAGGACTTGCCCCAGCTCTTCTCTCCTGCCGGCGCGTTGAAACTCACCGGCGCGCCCGCGGTCCGGCCCTGGCAGTCCAGAGCGCTCGCCATATAATCCGGGATCGAGGCGAGGGCAAACGCCCTGCTGTTTTTGTGCTTCACCAGTTTGACGTCAGCATGGTTGGGCTGCGGCGCCACAATCGCCTGGTCCAGCCGCGTCACGGTCCCTGTGGTCTCAATGACATTCTGCATCGCCTTCTTCAACTGCGCTCGCGCGTCTTCCTCACTCCTCGGCGGCGGCTGATCCGCACTCAGGTTCGCCCTCACGCAGTCCGTACACTGTGCGGACAGGTAACCCAACGCCTCATCGACATCGCGTTTCACCATCCACGTTTCCAGAAACTTTGTACTTGCTCCTACCAACTCCACGGGAGCCACCGCATATACTGTCGGCGCGCCCTCCGGTGGGGCCGTCGCGGTGTCCGGCGCACGGTATTCGTCCCATTCAGGATCCACATCGTATGAGATCAGCTTCCAGCTTTTGCCTTCTCGCGTCCACAGGGTGGCCAAGGTGGTTTGTTCAGCTCCTTTCAGGCCGAGCCGGAAAACCGCCCCGTAGTATTTGCCGAAGGCCCTTGATGCCGCAGCCTTCGGTGATACTTGGCTTGCATCCAACCGGTTCGCGCACTTGAACTGCTCGGCCGCGTCCTCGCGAACGTCGTACAAGGCGAACTGCCCCTGATAGGGTTGCTTCACTATCTTGCTCCGCGGGCCTGTCGTTTCCAGGGGCATGGCTGTGCTGATATCCGCCAATTGCCCCACGTTCCCAAACCGTTCATTGGCCCGTCGCATCGCCAGAAGAAGCTCGAACTTGGCCATTCCGTAGTCCACCTTCTCCCCGCGCTCCAACTCCTCACAAGCATAGGATTGCCGCGAAAAGTAGGACAGGACATTCTCGGCGTCCTTCTTAACCAGCCAAGTGTTCAGCATGTCGAACACCGTGTCCGCCGGCTTCATGCCGGCTCTTGCGGCCGGTTCCGCCGGCATTTTTCCCGTTTCCGCCACCTCGCTACTCCCCCCGCCCCCTAGCGGAAGTGAAAGCAGGCTTCGCCACCAAGGGTTCAATCCCTGCCACCGGTTGTTGTGGATATCGTCGTTCCGCCCCGCTCGTACATCGGAGTTCGCAGCCGAAAGATGACCGTTCACCAGTCCCTTGGGGAAGCCGCTCGCCTTGTAATCGACGTCAACGTCGGCCCGCGTCTCGTCCTGCGTCGCGGAAACCTGGATCGAAGGTACTGCCGGCTTGCTGCGATAACAGATCGGGTATCCCTTGTGGTAGACCGTGTTGTCCTGCATTCGCTGGAACTCCTGGCTCTTTTCCAGTATGCCCAGGGCACCCGGTTTCAGCTGGACATAGATTCGGAACTGGTCGTCACCCCTGGCGCCGGGCACTTCGCCGTGAACGGTATCCAGCTTGTCGATGATCTGAATTGCCGATCCTAGCTTCCGACCGGACTCGTCGGTCAGTTGGGTCGAAAGCAGTGCGTGGGTCACCGCACTGAACGTGGTCTTAGTTGACAGCGGCAGATTGTCGTACGCCTTCTCCGGATCCACCTGTTTCTGTATGGTCGCGCTGAAGCGCTTGATCCAATCGCCGACCAGCGCTTTCTGCTCCGGCTTCAGCGAAGCATAATTCGCTGAAAAGTCGCCCGTGGCAGCATCTCCTGCGTTCTGCCCGTACATTGCACCCAAGAATGTCACCAGGGCGCAGACTACTGTCGCAACTTGCCGAATCATTACGAACCTCCGGCCTATTTGATGTTCCGTCCCGATGGAAGCTTATCACCGTCAGAGCCGCCCGCAGGACGTCAACGGCACAGCCAAGCGGACTAAAATTGTTGCCGCAACCTGAACCTCGCCTAAACCTCACCGACGAACAAAAAGAGAAGCTCCGGACTGCTCTTGCGGGGGCGCGAGACAAAGTGGCGGAGTATATGAAGGACAATCCCCAAACAACGCGCGCCGATATCGTTGCCAAAGTGAAAGCGCACCGCGACGAGATCGTCAGCACGTTGTAAAGTTCTTAAGTCCCGAGCAGCTCGCCAAGTGGGACGCCGGAGTTGCCAAAGCGAAGGAGTTCCTGGGCCAAAAGCTCGACGCCTGAGAACTCGCTCCTGCATGTATAACAACGGTGGCCGGCGGTAAAACTGCCGGCCATCAAACTGCAGCGGTAGACGATTATTGTGCCGGCCGGAATTGTCATAAATCAATCGAAAGGAGAAATACCATGCAGGGGAGATCGACGTTAGTAACTCAATGGGTAAGCCACTGGTTCGACCAGTGAGACTCGAAAAGGTTTGACCGATACGGGAGTAAAATCCTCTCCAAGGGGCTTGATGACCCACAAGGAGGGAAAGGCTTCGCGCAGTTGTTGAACGATCCACTCCGCTGTCGGATGCGCATCGTTACGACCGGCGCGCCGCCTGAACTGCTTCCCCGCCAAGGCGTTCTTGGCTGTTACTTATATCAACAGCGGCCCGACTGTCTCCGTCCCACCGGCCCATCTCTCCAGCCAACCTGTCCGCGCACGATTTTGCCGCCCTGGTTCGGCGATAAGCATCGAAAACCCTCGCAGCCTTGCATCAGCTTCCCCTAACATTCGCGCCAAATCGGCGCTGACCCAATTTCCGAGAACCACAATCGGTCGCGGTTCGTCATCTACTAACTGTTGGCCGTGCGGGTGGCGGAATGCCTGTTGTCACCTTCGGCGCGGGCGCAGCCTTTAAAGTCTCCAGTTCCCGCAGTGTGTTTCGCCACTCCTTGGGGTTCTTCTTGGTGTCAAACGGCTTGGAAAGGTCGGCGTAGAAGTCGAGGATATTTTGGTGCAAGGCTTCCGAAACCGGTTTATCGTTCACTCTGTCCAGCAGCTCTGCATACGATTTGTCTGTAAGGTGATAAGCGCCCGGTTCGGTTATTCCCCCGGTGTCAAAATTGTCGTTTGCCAATTGCAGCCTGCCCTCCTGCTGTGCAAGCAGCAGTTGTCGGTA
>JBAUOG010001250.1:0-2100 GCA_049579625.1 Bryobacteraceae bacterium | reverse complement strand
TCGTTGCTGTGGGGAGGCAGCGAGGGGGTTTTGGCTTTTCGCGAAGCCGACCCCGTACTCGCGGAAATTCCGTTTGTGTTAGTGGCCGTGGAAGGAATTTCGCCATTGACGTACCGTCTGGCACGATACCAACTGCTGAGTGCCAGAGCCAATTTTCGTCAAAGCGACCGTCCCCATACCGTCCTGAATCGCACCCGAGAAGTTTGCAACAAGGCTGGGGCCAACCGTTAATGTAACGCTGCCGGCTGCGCTGCTTGTAACTAAACTCGTCTTATTCATCATCGGGTCTGCGAAAGCTGAAACCATCGCGTGATTCTCGGGGTTTCATGGGGTGTGAAAGGCATTCCACGAGCCGCAAGGAGATCACGCGATGGGTGAAGCGCAGGAGTGGTTATTTGAGCCGAGTTTCAATCGCGCCGTGAAGGTGTGCGCCAGCGACGAGCGGATCACTTCGGATGCCGGCTTCGTCTTGCTGCGTGAAGCCGACCATCGCCTGGGACTGACCGAGTCGTTGGCCCAGCGACTCGTCGATCCTCGCCGGCAGGACTTGATTCGCTATCAACTGGTCGAACTGCTGCGCGCGCGGTTATATGCCTTGGCCCAGGGCTACTCGGCCCAAGACGACGCCGATCGTCTGGCCCACGATCCGGCCATGAAGTTGGCGGCCTGGAATCGTCCTGGCCAGCAACCACTGGAACAGCGTCTGGCCAGCCAGCCGACGCAGTCGCGGTTGATCGACATGCTCACGCTCACACCCGGCAATCGAGCGGCGCTGTGCGACGCGCTGGCCGACGCCTGCCAACGTCATCTCCGCGCCACCGGAGGCGACCACGCCGCACGCAAGGTGACCATCGACATCGACAGCTTTCCGATTGTCGTGCATGGCCAGCAACCCGGCGCCGCCTACAACGGCCACTACCAGGAGACCGTTTATCATCCGCTGGTCGCCAGTTACTCGGTGGCCGGCCAGTACGACAGCATGCAAGCCGGGCATCGCCTGGGCAACGGCTTCGTGCATGCCATCTTGCGGCAAGGCCAGGTCCACACGGCACAGGGCGTGAAGCGTTTCGTGCAAGAGGTCGTGCGCAAGGCTGGGGACCTCGGACACGTCCTCGATTTCCGCATCGACGCCGGCTATACGGACGGCTCGACGTTGGACTTCCTGACCGACGCAAAACTGCGTTTTCTCGGGCGACTCAAGAGCAATCCGGTGCTCGATCGACTGGCCGCGCCGCATCTCTGGCGACCCGTCGGGCGGCCACCGAAGGAGGGCTACGAGGAGGTCATCGAACTGGGCTGGCATCAGGCTGCCTCGTGGAAGCATCCGCAGCGGTTGCTGTTGGTGATCGTCGATCGACCCGATCCCAAAACGGGGCAACTCAACCTGTTACCCGACTATTTCTTTCTCGTGGCCGGATGGAAGTTGGACGAACTCGATGGTCCGGCGGCGCTGGAGCATTACCGTCAGCGGGGCACGTTCGAGGATCGCCTGGGCGAATTTCAACAAGCGATCCGGCCGCACCTTTCGCACGACGACTTTCAGGCCAACGAGGCCCTGCTGCGGTTGTCGCTCTTGGCTTTCAACCTCGCGTCGATGTTGCGGATCGAGTACGAAGCGGCGGCAGGCAGTTGCTTCGATCTGGGCCGCTTTCAACGCGAGGTGCTCAAAGCCGGCGGGCGAGTCGTCAAGGGCGCGCACCGCTTACTGCTGTACGTGGCGCGCGTCGTAGCCCCTTTCTGGACCGAGCTGATCGCCTGCCTCAACCGCTGGAAACTTCCCAGCCGCTTTCCCCCGCCACGCGGGGCGCGGGTCCGCGCCTGGCTGCCGCCGCCCCGTCACGCCTTCCTGCACGAGGTGCGACGCTGCTAACGCCGCACATCGATCGGAAGGCACATCTCCAATACGACGCCGACGACGGGGGGAAAGGGGGCGGTGCGCCGAAATTCATCGCCCCGACATCATCGGATCGCCTGCCGAGAACCGGGAGCAACGATCGAAGGGAAGGATGAATAAGTCCGGTTGAAAAGATGATTCGGCCCGATCGTCGTTCCTGTTGCGGCGTGTCGGGAGAAAAACTTCGTCGTTTGCACAGTTCAACC
>JBAUOG010001249.1:0-2714 GCA_049579625.1 Bryobacteraceae bacterium | reverse complement strand
CCGATTCCCTCACTTCGGTCATCCCAAAATCCGTATTTGTTTACCGGGTGGTGCGGCCGCATAGGTGTTCTCGGGCATTGGGAATCAGCGGACACATATAAATATCTTTGACTGCTTGACCGTGCCTTTCGTGTTCCCGATCCATACGTCCGCGCCCGGCGGTTTGTCCAACATGGATCCAGTTGGCGGCCCGGTAGCAGGTTCCACGAAAACGCTGCGGGTCTACCAGCGTTTCCAGCAGCAGGGGACGATACCCAAATCGTGTCTGCCAATCTTGCGGCATTTGCCGAGCACTGAGTGCCAGAATCTTACTGGCCAATCCTTTCACTCGTACCCAGGGCAAGATCAGAAACCGTCCATTGTTGACGATCCCTTGCAGGTTTCTCTTTCGTTGCCCGTCGCTCCATCCAATCCATGCGTCTCGCGCCTGCATCTTCCACGCTGGCGAGGTCCAGAGCAGGCAAGCGAATTCCCGATCGCGATTCCGCACCCAGTAGCGCAAGTTGGCGCCGAACGGCACACAGCACCCCAGGTAGTGATAGCGTTCCACGTGCTCGCGCCACCTACGGCTCTCCCCTTCACCTTCCACTAAGGCCAACTCCAACGGCTCACATTCTCTGGCCGCGCACTCGACTGGCTCAGGTTCGGAGCGCTGCGGGGATAGATTCACTCGCCGAGTCCCTCGCCCTCCCAACTTGCGGAGAGCGGGAAGCGTCAGCACTCCTTCCTCTGCGAGACGCTCCAGCAGTTGCCGGCATTCGTGATTTTTCAGTCCGCCGTTGGGCCGCGTCCACTCCAACAACTCGCAGATCGTGCGTGCGATCTCGGTCACTCCCAGCCCGGCATAGTCCCGCGCCACCACATGCATGAGTTCCACTTCCTGCGCCGTGAACCTTCGCCCACAAAAAGGCACCTCGAAAATTGCATTCATGGCAGGACCTCAGGCAGAACTGAAAAGGCAGGGATTGGCGGGTGGTGGCGGCAAGACCGGCAGCGGGATATCGGCGCAGGCGAGGAGCGTCTCCACTTCCAGTTTCCTCACCGCAGCCGATTTCGCTGCAGTAGATTCGGCCACGGCCCCAGCCTTTGCCGGTAGTATATCGAGTAGTTTCGGTTGCCGCGATCGCAGCAGATCGACCAGCAACTCAAAGACGTCTTTATCCTGCTGCCGCGCAGTGCATAACACACTGGTGAGAATGGCCTGCGCCCGCGCTCCGTTCCCAGTCCGGTTGCCGCCCCAGTTCTTGCGGATGACCACCAGCATGCGCATCACACGCTCGGCCAGATTGTTGGTGGCATCCACCAAGCCCGGACAGTACAGGAAGGTGAACAAATACGGCCGCTCATGGCGCAGATGCTTGGCCAACCGGCGATTCCCCGGCTCCCGATAGGTGCGTGCCAGCAGGCGGTCCAGCTTGGCTTCCAGCCGGCCGGTCGCCGTCCACAATCCTCGCAGCGAGATCTTCTGCTCCAGGTAGCGATCCCGCAAGGCCAGCCCTTCTTCGAACAGTTGCTTGACGGCCAACGGAAACCGGGCCGCCGATGGCGTCGCCACCTCCGCCAAATCCCGGCAGCGGCGGATCAAGTGGGCCATACAACTTTGATGCGCCGCCTTCAGAAACTTGTAGTACACCCTCCAACCGTCGTGGATTAACCAGCCCGCGTACTCCGCTCCCAGAATCACCGCCGCATCGGCAAACCCGCGCCCCGGTAGAATCTCGCAGAAGGTGACTTGTTCGGTCACTACCGCCCACAGCCAGCGCAACTGCGCCTCCACCTTCCAACCGGTCTCGTCCATACGCGCTAGCGCACTGCGCTGAGCCGCATCCCGCAGTGCGTGCCAAGTAGCTTCGGCTTTGCGCGCCACCCGGTGGATCGCCCGGCAAATTCCTCCTCGGCTCATCGTCAATCCGAAGCCCTGCTGAAGAATGCTCGCGGCGTCGGCGTGGGGTAGTCCCAGCGACTTGTTCATCAACACGCCCAACGTCACCGCCTCCGGTCCCACCTGTACTGCCGCCGCTCCCAACGCATCGGAAGTTTGTAGCGGGTGACGCCCTTGCACTCTCTGGTCGCACTGCGCACACCGGCAGACCGGAACCTGAAAGCGCCGCACCCAGGTGCGGCGTACAATCTCTTCCTGGTATTGCGGCTCTATCCGCTCCACTATCAGCGGGCCGCCGCAGGCCGGGCACTGCTCCGGTGCCAAGACGAGGATCTCTTCGTCTACATGATCCGGGATGGGCCGTTGGTAATGTGGGCCATGGGCCGCACCAGACTTGCGTCCTGGGCGTTTGGGCTGACTCTGGGGTTTTCCGCGGGAGAACGGCGCGGCTTGACGGCGGGTGGCGCGTTGTGCGGTTTCCAGTTCCTTGCGTAGCCTCTTATTCTCCTCTTCCAGCCGCTGCCGTTCTTTCTCCAATCGTACGTTGTCGTCCGCCAACTGCTCGTTGCGTCGGCGAGCTTGATCACGTTCCTCCTGCGCCCGGCGCAGTTCCTGCGCCAGTTCTCGGATGCGGCGGACCGGGTTGAGCGACTTGAGAAACAAATCATACTCTAAACGAAACCTGGGCTTTTGTCCAGCCCCTTGTTCAAACGCCCGATTTTATTGCTGTTCAACCCGGTAAACAAATACGTTTTTTTTAGTGCGCAGGCTTTCCAGAGTCAGGAATGCGTGCGCCATCATGACCATGCTGACGTGATGATGCCAGCCGGCC
>JBAUOG010001248.1:0-4679 GCA_049579625.1 Bryobacteraceae bacterium | reverse complement strand
CCGCCCGCTGCCAGTCGAGCTTGATCTGGTGTCCGGGAAATGGGTGATCGGAGAAGTAGAGCGCGAAGCCATTACCAGCGTCTTTGATGCCGGCCACAAAATCGTCGATGATTTCCGGCATGCCTGCGACGAACGGCTCCTCCCGCAACCCCACCCCTTCGTCGTCGAACATCCATACCCCGCGCTTCTTGTAGGGGAATATGAACCGAATTGCATTGCTCATCGCTGAACTTCATCTTACTGCTAATCACAGGCGGGACTACCTGAACTTAGCCAGGAGGGGAACCCACGACTGGAGGCTCATCTGCATTGGCCCTCACGCAAGCGGGTTTTCATCCGCACTGCGGCCGTAGATCACAGGGATCGGGACCTCCAGCATCCGGAGGAACACCGACAACTGGCCGCGATGGTGATACCAGTGGTTGAGCACGATGGCTCGCAGCATGCCCATGCGCGGAATAACGAACACTTCCCTGCCCTTGGCCAGCATGCGAAAGTTTCCCATGGCCGCTGATTCGGTCATCCCGCTCAGGTTCTCCTGGGCGGTTGCGATGCTATCGTCGAAGGCCGTTAGAATCTCTGCCGTGCTGTTTGGCTGAGGCGGATCGAACTTCGCATTCACTGTGTCGAACTCGTCCAATTGTGCGAGTCCGGTTAACACACCAGGGATGGTTGCGGTGTGGATGGCAAGCTGGCCCAGCGTCATCGAGGTGTGATGCGGCTTCCAAGTCAGCTTGGCATCGGGAACACGCTCCAGGAGCCGCCGTGTGGTGGCGGCTTCCTGTTGCAATTCGGCGATCATCGGTTCGAGCGTTGTGGTCATTTCTGTGTTTCCTTTTCCCCGGCGCAGCAGGCGTCCCCGGAGGTCTTTGGGTGGGAATAGAGTTGCGCCGGATCGAGGACATAGCCGTCGTCGTACCGGTCGTGATGACGAACCCACGACATCGAGAACGCCAAGCCGTCTTCATCGCGGCCTTTCGGCGCCATGTCGAGGAAGTGGTACACGCCCATCAGCATGTCGAGGCCGCGCCCGAAGGATGAGTATGTGTGGAAGACCTGCCCGGCTTCGTCCTTCGCGAACACGCTGGCGCCGGGAGCTTCCTCAACCGGAAATCTCTGCATTCCGTAGTTGTAGTAGATCTCGCCACGAGCTATTTCGTCCTTGGTGAAGGAAACATGGTAGTCGTGGTTGAAGTTGCTGCCAAACGACGACACCCATTCGAAGCGCCAGCCCATGCGCTTCTTAAACGCTGCGATCTCGGCGATCGGCGCGCGTGAAACCACCACGAATGAAACGTCGCGGTGAGCCAGGTGCACGTTCGGTCCATCAAAGTGATCGGCGAGAAGAGAGCAGCTGGGACAGCCCTCCTTCCAGCCGGGACCCAACATGAAGTGATACATAATCAACTGGCTGCGCTTGCCGAAGAGGTCGCTGAGCGTTTCCTGGCCGTTCGGCCTTTCGAAGATGTATTGCTTCTCTACCTTTTCCCAGGGCAGTTCACGACGCTGCCGGCTCAGCTCATCGCGAAGACGAGTGAATTCCTTCTCCTTTGCCAGGTGTTCCTTGCGGGCCTTAAGCCACTCCGCGGGGGACACCACTTTCTGGTGTTGTCGTTCTATCTGACTGGTTGCCATTGTGATTCTCCTTAGGGTTGATAGTTAGGGTTAGTATCCGCGGGCTGACGCGAGCGGTTCAGTGCTGGAAATTCATGCAGACTCTGACGCGAGCGGTTCTGAGACGCGTGTGTTGAGTTGCGACGAGGGACAGTGGCCTCTTCACCACAGCCTGAAAGCTGCGCCACGTGCTTCACAAGCGGAAGCCTGTGCCACGTCTTCTTGACCGCGAGCGCGGCCAGGCCGGCGGTCGAGGTTGCTTTACCGGCAACCAGCGCGGCGGTTGCGATGCAGACTGGACACATGTTCGTGGCCTCGCCCTTTTGACGTCTACTTCGCAGGTTGTTTGGCTGCCCCTGAGGCCTCAGCCTCAGCGCGCTGGCGGATGCGATCGACGATGTGCTGCCAGCCCGTGCCAACATGCTGGCGGTGGTCGTCCGGGATCAGTCCGATCGCGGTGTGATGGAACTTGATCAACGTTCCACCGTCTTCCTCACTGAGCCGGTATTGCACGTTCGAAAGGAACGGATACGACGCCCACAAAGGCCCGCAAATCTCGAGCAGCGTGGGCCGCTTGATCGCCTGCACATTTCCCCAGAAATGCCCGTTGTTGCCGCCCAAATCGCGGTACCAACGCCCGCCTGGCCAAGGCTCAATCTTCATCGGCATGGGCTTGCCATCGGCTTCATTGTCCGGCCCCAGTTGTTCCAGAATCGTTTCGAACGTGGTCCCGATCGGTGCGCGTACGTGGATTTCCTGGGTGATGTTCAAAGTGAGGTTTTCGATGCTTTGCGTGGTCAGGGTCATGCTTGCTCCTTGTGGTGATTTGGGTCAGGTTCAGGGTTCACTTTCTTCTCCGCGCGCTGCTTGACGCGGATCAGTTGCTGCTGCCAATAGCGTTCGAAAGTGCTGGTCCATTCGTGCAGCGGCTTGATCGCTTCGGCATTGGTTCGGTAAAGTTTCTGGCGGCCCTCGCGGCGCACGTGCACCAGGCCTACGTCGCGTAACACGCGAAGGTGTTTCGAGACGGAGGGTTGCTCCAGCCGTAAGGTCATTACGATATCCCCAACCGGACGTTCCCGGAGCACGAGATAGTTCAGTATTTCTCGGCGGCGGGGTTCGGCAACGGCGTTGAAGGCGTCGGTGGTGGTAGCGGCCCGGGGCACAAGAATACAATACATTCCCTTATGGGAATATGTCAACGGTTTTCTGATGGCGTGGAAACCAGCGCGGCTGGCAAAAAACCGAGGAGGCAGCGGAATCGCCCTGTGACGAAAACAATCAGCGATCCTAAAAGAACTGCGAACAGGGGAAAGACCTCGAACCGCATTCGATTCTGATCGGTGAAGTCGAACAGGATCACAACGGCGGTCAGATAGGCGATGTTTCCGAAGGCGAAGACAATAGTCAGGTCGCGAGCGTCGCCGCGACGGCAGCGAATTACAACCTTCAGCCAACGCATCGACCTCCAAAGACCAAAGCAGAGCAGGATGGGAATCGTGAGGCACGAGAGAAACGCATAGTGGCTGGCGGGCATTTTGCCGCCGACGACCAGATCGAACGCCTTGAGTAAAGGCGATAGAATCTCTCGATTCGCGCATGGGCCGTCCACGAAAGGAAAGTCGGCGTCCGCCGGCAGGAAGTATTGCAGGATGTTGCTGCGGATTGTCTCGAGAGCAACATCGGGGTGGGCGCGCAGAAGTGCCGCGCCATCTCGGCGAAGCTGCCGCCCCACGGCAGCCATCCAAAGGCTGTCCATATTAATGTTGCCGTTCGATTTGAGGCGCTCGTCGAGAATGGGAATCCCGGTCTTGGGCGGAAGCGGCACAACTTGAACCAGTTCCTCATCCTCGAGATCGTGGAGCAGGATCGGTGAAATGGCTCCCTTCGCCGCCATGCCCACTAAGGCTTCCTGTGAAAGGGAGAAACGCGTCAGGTAGGCGAAGTTGGTGGCTCCGTAGACATCGCTGCCCGGCACAATTAGCCCGAAGAGTATCAGACTCTTTAGGTAAACCAAAAAGACGAGAGAGCCCGGCCCTGCGGCGCAGAGGAACGTCCGCCGCCGGTACCGAGGCAGAACCCAAATCAGCGCCGCAACGATCATCCAAAACCACATCAGGTGATACACGACGCGCAGCATTCCGATGCAGGCGAGGAAGGTGAAGAACAAGATGCCGTCGAGGCGATGGTGGCTAGCGGCGTAGCGATGTAGGAACAGGGCGGCGATGCAAAACAAGACGGCCAGTGGATATTCGTAGAAGAGCCAGTTCTCATACAGGACTGTTACCGGGCTGACGATACAGACGATCACTATAAGAAGGGCAACGGGGCGACTCAGGCGCAAACAATCGAGTAACAAGAACAGGCAGATACCTAGAACTAATCCCAGCGCTAGATAAGTAGCGTGAAAGGCGGCGGCCAAATGGCTAGGAAAGAGGTGCATCATCAAACCGAGGTACAGGTTGAACCCTGGGAGTTGCGCCCGTAAATAGAACAAGCTGCGCCACAGATCGTCTCGCAGTAAGACGGGGTCGATAATTTGCCAGTAGTAATCCAGGTTTTCCGTGTCGAACCGCACGCCCATCCAGTAGTAGATGCAGCGTGAGCAAGAAAAAATCGCGACGATCAGGAAGAGGCACAGTCTTCGACTGCCGAACAGGGTTGCTGGCCGCATGAGCTTAGAGATTAGCAGCGATTCAAAGGCGGCGAGTGACTTCCTCTAACCTGGTCGACTACACGGATGATGCTAGGGCGCCCTTTTCGCGACAAACCCGAGCATACGGCCGCTAGCTTCGGCGGTCAGGCATTCGGCCTCTCCTTCGGCCTCACTGGCTGCCCTCTTCGGCCCTTCGGCCGTGCCATGGCGGCTCTGTGGAAAAGAAGCGACACACCGCGTGGACTCTTAGTCGCTTTGATTTGTTCGAGGGGTTTCTGCATGGTTTGAAACTGACTAGGCGGCCTTTGGGGGCACCTTGGCGACGTAGTCGACGACCTTTTTCTCGACTCGACCGTCTCCTCCACTCAGTTGAGCCAGCATCTTGGCCTTAAACAGGTGGGCCTGGTTG
>JBAUOG010001247.1:0-3139 GCA_049579625.1 Bryobacteraceae bacterium | reverse complement strand
CATGTGCGTCATGTTCAGCCTCTCTGGTTGGCGGTCTCCAGCGCGTCCTCAAGAGCGGTGATCGAGCCTCGCTGCCACATCACAAAGACAATCTCCTAATTTCGAGACGCGGTATAACGCACGTCTTCCAGAAAGCCCATGCAAACCGAACGGTATTTACTACGTCCTGCTCTCTGAGGGGCGTCCGAAGAATCTTATAGCCGCCCCAGTTGATGAACTCTGTGCATAGGGGATCATCCTTCGTCCGCGGGGTCATGAGAATCACACAGCATCTCTTGGGCTGCGGAAGCAGTAAAGCACGAGCGATGCCAACCAGTTCTTGATCAAGTAAGACTACTCCGGTCCAACGGTGCTCGATCATCCTGATAACTTCTGTCCAGGAACTGGCCGAGAAGACCTTCCAGCCATTTACCCCGCCGATTGTCTCAAGGAGTTGACGATCCTGCTCCGATGACGTAATCGCCATAACCGTTATCGGGTCAGCGGGATGCAGTACACTTATCGCACCTTCAAGCCGGCTGCCCTTGCCGTTCCGCGGGGAATCGGGGGTCACGCCGGAGAACCATTTGTCACCCGTTCTTGTCATGCGCTCCGCCGTGCCCTTTGCGCTCTTTCCTTAGCTCGGGGACTGTAAGGAGTGAGCGGATCCTGCCTAGACAATAATTCTGTTGAGGTTCCGTTGGAATCCCGTGAGCAAGGTATTTTCAGCCGTTTTAGGCATTACTCTCTGACGGACAGTCGCTCCGACTCGACCCTGTTTCCCAAGCACGACTTCGCGAAAGACTACTTAACTCTTCAGCCAATAAATACCCGGAGCGCTGTATTTGTTCGCCGGGGCAAAACGTCTATAGTCGAGTGCGAGGGGAGGCGCCACCTGCTTCCTGGCCAAGACGCTCGACTGAACCCCCCATCCGAGACGGCGACTTGCGGCGTTCCCCCTCACCAACTTTTGGTCTTTGAAACGCGTCGTCGCGTTAGCTGTGGCTTGCTGGATTCTGCTATTTCTTACGTCGAAACGCGCGGCATCGAAGGAACAAACTGGTGCAAATGGGTCGCGCGGGATTGGAAGCGTCGAAGCCACCAGTAATAGCATTGCTTGTGGCCGCGCTGAGTGCCCAGTCGATCGACTCTCAATCCGTCCTTGAGAGAGTACGGTCAACGGTAGATGCGAGAACCGTTACTCACGATCAAGAGTGCGGGCAGTTCTTCGGGAAATCAGAATTGCACTTCGACGGTACAGCCGCGGAAGGCAGACCGGGGGACCTAGAAACCACATGCAAAAGGCTCCCCGCCGGACTTCGGCTTCGAATTCGCATCACATCGAGCGTAAACCCGAAGACGGCGCGGGCCGGTGACGCTGTTCAAGGGGAACTGGCGAGCGACGTACGAGATGAGAATTGGTTGATAGATATGACCAAGGGCACGATCGCACACGGTCACTTGTTGGGTCCGGAGATTAGGGTGAGACCAGGTGAGACCGTATCCTTTCTATACTGTCGCTCTGCATTTCCGGGACTTATCATTCGCTGGCGAAGACTGCCGCTTGAATCTCAAATCGATCGTGAAGCCATATACCGACGTGCCGGATTGGAAGCCGGCTTGGATCCCACGGCGTATGCAACTAGGGAACTCGTCTGGTAAGCCCCGAGCCTGCACCTTTCGCATGGACGACATGCGGGCAAACCCTAAAGGTCTGATCACTCATTGGGTGACGAATTGATTTGCATTCAAGGGCTAAATGACATGGCTTGGTGCCGTTTGGCCCACAGAACTCGTGAACTTTTCACCAACAAATACCCCGAGGACCGTATTTGATCACCCCGGCCGGGACTTTATAGTTGAATGCGAGGGGAGCTGCCATCGCTTTCCTGCCAAGACTCACAGCGAAACCCGGAAGTAGCGGTGTCTGGCGGCATTCTCCCCTCGCCAGAACACCAGAATTATTCACTTATGGGCGCCTGCTGAGAAAGGACCAAACGATGACATCAAGCCTGCTGAGACGACTGTTTCGCCAGCCTGAGCCTCAGCCAGAACATACTTGCGTTTCGAGCGAAAAGCAAATGGTAATGGTCGTGACAGCCCTTTCCGTTGACCACGACGCATTGCGTGCTCTCTCTAATTCAGAGGGTTGGCACGTGCTTGTGGCGCCAACTGTGGACGCCGCCATTGCAATGCGGCGCCGAAAAAACATTGCCGTTATCCTTTATGATCACGATCTGCCCGGAACCGAGTGGCAACGAGGTGTTGCCGTGCTCTTGAAGAGCTTCCCCGAGGCATCCCTAGTCCTGCTTTCACTTGTAATTCAGGAAGAGCTGACCCAGCTCTCGTATGCTTCAGCAAAAAGTGCGAGAAAAACGACCTCCCTGATGATGAGCGACTCTGACAAGCCACGGTTCTGGCCTCGTAAGCGCCTGCATTTTCAGGCACAGTAGCGAATGGAAGCGCGGCTGGGAGGTTGTCCTGTCGGGCCTATCGCTCTGGCGGTGCCGCTGGCATTTCCTGCCGTTGTGGGCGGGCGATGAGCGCCGGCTCTGGCGTCGGTGCCTGACGTGCCGCGTTCAAGGTTTTGCTGTCCAGATCCGCCGCTCCGATCCGCCCATTCTCCGAGGACTGAATCACTACACGCACAATTTCAGCTTTGCGGGAAACCCGTAGTCGCACGGGTAAGCGCACCAGCGTTTCAGCCAGCTGAGTTGGGTTTTGTGTGTCCGCCTGCAAGGTGAGAGTTACGAGTTTAGAGGCCAGAATATCCCTGCCTCCAGTCAGACTGGCCGCTGCCAGCAATACATTCGTTGTGCTCTTTCCGGAGTCCGCCGGTTGCCATATGATGTTCCTCGACTTCAGCACGACTGTAAACTCGACTTGGCTCGTGTCCGGATGCCGCACGAGGTCTTCTATCGTCAAATCCAGTGCTTGGAACGGTATGGTTGACTGCACCGCCTCGGCGATGTCGATCATCGTCTTCTGCCGAAGATCGACCGCCGCAGGCTGGTCCGGCGCAAAGTATCCGGCCTTTGTCAGCACTCGCAGACTCGGATCGCGCAGAGTCACTCGAATGCGCCGAAACCTGCCATCCGCATGACCCACTTGCGGCTGGTAGGTCAGCGTATAATATTCCGACCCCAGTACCTGCGATCGC
>JBAUOG010001246.1:0-3016 GCA_049579625.1 Bryobacteraceae bacterium | reverse complement strand
AACCAACATCACGTGATGCTGCCAGATCATGTAGAACTACTGGTCGGACGCACCGGCGTCGAACAAACACGAATCTGTTACAACCGGCTTGTAGATTTCCTTATACCGATCGTAATCGTGAATCACGGCTAACAAACTCTCGATGGTGGTGTTGGCAATAAAGACAGCGCCAATCCAATCGTGAATTAGTCCGTTGGGCACCGCTTGTGTGCCCGCCCCGGCGGCCGGCGCCACGACAACCTCGCCGTGCCGTACGCTGAGCGTCCGCTCCGGGATGTCATCGACCCACAAGAAGGGCTTGCGGCCATCCAGCCGCGCCTGCATGCCTTCGCCGGCGTGACGCACGTAATCCTGCCAGGCCTCGGCGGTTGCGGGTAGCAACTCCACGGCGCCTGCTCGAACGGCAACGCCTCCCAGCATCATTGCAATTGTGAGAAAGCTCTTCATGCGAATCATTGCCTGTCTCCAGTCGAGTCTCTGCAGGACCAAAGCCCTACGCAAGTAATCGAAGGCACGTGGGATTCCATTCGCGTGTTACCAAAAACCGCAGTGGAACTTATTAATCTGGCGTTTTGCCGTGCCGCTTCTGAAATGGAGGTGATCGCGTTCGTCAATTGCCAACGACAGCTGCCGAATTCGGCATCTCTGGCCGGTACTGGACGCCACAAATACATACGAATTCGCACGGAAGAGTGTGGCCGTGAGATTGGTGGTAAACCTGCACCTGTATCGGCGAGGTCGGAAGGTTCCTGTGGCGTCTGGACCCGATGTGAGGAACCGACCGCTGTCAAGCGGCTGCAGATCATTCCTTGGGCAGGAGGAGTACGTGATTAACCGGTTAATTGCCGAACGCTCAAGTCACTGATCCTCGGGCGTCAGTCCCTTAGCCGCCTCCCGGACGACGCACGACATGATATGGGTCGGGGGCACTGGAGGTATTGGAAGATGACTGAAACTCACGATCGAACGTTCCGGCATCGCCGCTCGCTTGCATCGCCGTATGTCGAATTACGGCGTGTGGCCGCGAGTCGGGTTGCCGATGTTTCTCCATTTGTCGATCAGCTCATGAGGTTCATGAGGCTCCTCTTCGACAAGTTCGGCGATGCGGATGAAAGCGAAGCTATTGAGATAGCGCTGACAGAGGCTCTGGCGAATGCTGTAATCCACGGCAACCACGAAAGCCCTGATAAGGCTGTTGTTGTAATTTGCCGTTGCGCTATGGACGGCGACGTATCGATCACGATCCGGGATGAGGGAGAGGGGTTTGACAGTCGTTCACTACCGGATCCGACCGATCCAAAGTGCCTGCTTCTCAATCATGGACGTGGGATATACCTGATGCGGACATTGATGGACGAGGTGCGCTTCGAAGAAGGCGGCCGGGTCGTACGGATGCGAAAGAGCCTGGGAAGTCCGGTTTTACGAGGCGCTAGGCATATCACGGATACCGCGAAGATCGCCCACGAAGCTAGTCCACTCGGAATCGATCGGGAACTTTCTTCGCATTCTCGAGGCGCGGAGGTCGCGGGAGTTCATGCCTCGGCGGCAGCAAGCACTCCGTGATTAACAGTTTGCTGCGACCCAAGCCGGGAATTGGAAAGCTAGAGTCGATCCCGAGCTGGCCCCTGAAAGCCACTGGCCGCTTTTTCGCGGAGTGATCGCAAATCGAGAGTGTAGTTGACAGGCGAAATCGGGGCTGACTTGGCTGGGACTTGTCGAAGTGGTCGTGCAGTGCAGTATGACGTGCGAACGGGCGATCTCGAGACTGCTCGACCTTAGACCAGGACAGCCGGCGCTTGCCTCGGCACTAGACCGGATTCGGCGGTTTCAAGAGTGCTAGAAGGGCGTGAAAAGAGGCGGTGTCGTTCAGCGACCTGGGGCACCCGCGTGCAAAGTGATAAAGCGAGGTGATGAAAGTGTTCCGGCTCAACAAAACAGATGAGGATGGAGCCACTGTGTTCACGGTGGACGGGCAACTGGCTACCGAGTACGTCAACATCGTGGAGGAATCCTGTGATTCTGCAGTGACAAAAGGCAAGCGAGTCCGCCTACAGTTACGGGACGTATCTTCGATTGACGAAGCGGGCCACTCCCTGCTCCGCAGGCTGGCTCGGAAAGGCATCGCAATCCGGGGTTCAGGTATCTACACGTCCTATATCGTTCAGGACCTCAATGCAAAGAATTCGTAAGCGGCAGCGGCTGACCCAAGGTAGACGCTTGCCTTTGGGAGTGAAGATCTCAGACTTCTTGGTGCGTAGGACGCGCTGTCGTCATAAGGGGTGATTCGGCAGTGGAGATGTACCAACATGATTACTTAAGGGCATTCCGATTCGTCCTGGGTGGCGATTTGTCTGGTGAGGCAGTTCAACGGTTGCAATGGGCTTGGCAAACCGCCAAGTCAACTCTTAACGGCAGGGAACTCCTCGTCGACATCTCCGGGGTTGCGAATGCCGACCCGTTGGGGCTAGAGCTGCTTTTTCGCATGCGAAAAGCAGGTGCCCGCTTGATAGCAGATCTGCCACCGGTTTCCCTCGCTTTACTCCGCCAATTCGGCGTGCCAGCTTTACCGGTTCGGTCTGGATCGGGCTGCTTGCGGGAATCTGGCGCCGAATTGTCAACTCGGGTACGCATGTCGGCCGAACCGCGAAGAAGAGTGAGGTTATGTAACGCTGTGAATACGATCACCAAACGTGATTTGGCTCGCTGTCTTGCTTCTCGGTGCGATGGTTCGAATACTGCTGACCTTCAGCCGGAGAGGCAGATGACGAAGCTCGGCACGAACAGCTGCCCGCACGCCAGCTCAGGCCGTTTCGCTTCTGCTTGCCGTCGGTCGTCTTGCGGAATCACTGCTGCGCCTTCCCCCGTGGCCATTGCCGCGCCAAGTCCCCCGATCCGCACGCTGCCACGATGGCGAAGCGTACTCTTCGCATCGCACCTGACTCGGCAAGGAGTCAAAACTGATGGAGCGCGAATTGCTGTTTATTTCTTTAAGGAAGTCGAACTCTATGGCCGTTAG
>JBAUOG010001245.1:0-19409 GCA_049579625.1 Bryobacteraceae bacterium | reverse complement strand
ATATACAACTACGCCGTTGTGCTCAACAAAAACATCTGGTCCCGTCCAGTCTGGATCACAGGGGTATTGCATTGAGACCTAAGGATGCCTTGAGTATAGCGCTGCAGCCCAAGGGCTACGCCCGCAGCCGTCCCTACCGCCCCGCTGTTCCGCCTTGCCGGTTAATGTCGTCCCGCAGGCCCATGTTCCGCACCAGTCGCAACAGATAGTTTGGATGCAACCCCAGTATCTTCGCGGCGGCTTTGTAGTCGCCGCCGCCCTGCGCATAGGCTTCCAGAATCGATTCGCGCTTGGCTTGGCCCACTGACAAGTGATACTTGGCGCTGGCGTCTCGTGGCGCCGATTCCAATAGCGTCTCCGGCAAGTCCTCTGGCAGTACCCAGTCAGAGACCCCGAGTACGACTGCACGTTCCATCGCGTTCTCCAACTCCCGCACGTTGCCGGGCCAGCTGTACTGCGTCAACATCTGCTCGGCTTCCTTGGTTAAGCCTTCAACCTGGCGCTTGCAACGCTCGGCCGATCGCCGCAGGAAAAACTGGGCCAGCACCGGAATATCTTCGTGCCGGTCGCGTAATGGAGCGGAATGCAGCGTCACCACATTCAGCCGGTGGTAGAGATCCTCACGGAAGCGGCCGTCGCGCACATCCTCGGCCAGCTCGCGGTTGGTTGCGGCGATCACCCGGATGTCGAGCGGATGCGGCTGCGATCCGCCCACGCGCTCGAACTCACGCTGCTGCAACACACGCAACAGCTTTGCTTGCAGTCCATGAGCCAGCTCGCCCACTTCGTCCAGGAATATCGTTCCGCCCTGCGCCAGCTCAAAGCGGCCGCGCTTCAGCGAAATGGCGCCGGTAAACGCGCCTTTCTCGTGCCCAAACAGCTCGCTCTCAAACAGGCTGTCGGAAAGGGCCGCGCAGTTCACCGCAATGAAGGGCCGCTCGCGCCGCGGGCTCTTCTCATGCAGTGCCCGTGCCACTAGTTCCTTGCCTGTGCCGCTTTCACCGGTTATTAATACGGTCGTGTCGCGCGGGGCAACCCGGTCGATGAGGTCCAACAGCCGCTTGATCGGTGCGCTCTTGCCGACGATGCCGGTGCTCCCAATCTGCTCCTCGAGCATTGCCTTCTCGACTCGCAGAGTTTCCACCTCGCGGTTCGCTTCAAACCCGATGGACGCCAGTGACGCTACCGCCGTCAGCGTCTCCAGGTGCACACCCATCCGAGGCCGCTCGACTGTCGGCAGCGCCAGGATCATCACGCCACCCAGGTCTCCTGACAAATACAGCGGCACGCCAATTGCCGGGCGCGCACTATCCTCGATCGCCCCTTCCTCGCACACGCGCTCAATCGCATCATGCAGGCCCAGCGCATCATCGGCGTGCATTTCGCGGTAGCGAGCTTGCAGGTCGGCCGCACTCGTGCCCAGCAGGAGGAGACCCTCTGTAACGGGAATCAGGTCTCCCACCAGCCGCAGAATCTGTCCCTGCAGCAAATCGTTCTGTTCTTCGCCGATGCTGGCTGCCAATGCCCGAAACAGGAACACCAGCGAACACGCAGACAGCAGGACGGGCTTGGTATCGAATCCTGCACCAGTCGCATCAGCTGTGGCTCGCGACGCGGTTTCCGCGGACGCTCCTTCGCCGTTGCGGAACATCAGAATCGTCTTGCCTACACCAATTTGATCGCGGTCTTCCAGCCACCGTTCGGCCGACCTCATGCCGTTCACATACGTGCCCAGCGACGATCGTAAATCCACAATCACAAACCGGTTGCCCTGGCGGCGGATCTGGCAGTGACGCCAGCCCACTTCCGGCTCCGGCAACACGATGGTTGCGTTCGTCGCCCTTCCGATTAGAGTTTCGGCCGGGTCCAACGCGAAGCGCGTGCCCGCCGCCGGACCATTCACCACAATAAGTTCCGCGTTCATTTTAAGAGTAGGTAGTGCTTGCCCGCGCCCGTCTCCCCCGGGCGTTGCGTTCTATCATCCTACCGAAGCTCCGGCTGGTCATCCGCGGCTAGCGTCAAGTAGATGCCACTGCTGCGCGATATGAAACAAAAAAGCGGTGCCGCCGCAAAGGGGCACCGCCTCAAACTCTCTACCCAAGAAGACCGCTAGCACTAACTGCAGCCTGACGTGCCTCCACAGTTTTCACACTTGTAACAGGAACCGTTTCGGGTCATCATGCTGCCGCACTCCGCGCACAGTGGCGCATCCGACACAATATTGGCTTCGAACGGCAACGCCTGTTGCGGCTGCGGTTCGGTAGGCCGCAGCTTTAACGTATTGCCCGCCTCGGCCGGATCCACAACCCCCAGGAACCGCGCTCCCAGCCACCGGAAGATGTAGTCGATGATCGACTTCGCGTACGGCACTTGCTGGTTGCCCGTCCAGCCGCTCGGCTCGAACCGCACGTGGCTGAACTTGTCGACGAAGAACTTCAGCGGCACTCCATATTGAAGGCCGTAGCTGATCGACGTCGCCAGCGTATCCATCAGGCCCGATATCGTCGAGCCTTCCTTCGCCATCGAGATGAACACTTCACCCGGCGTGCCGTCTTCGTACAGTCCCACCGTGATGTAGCCTTCGTGCCCGCCGATGGAGAACTTGTGCGTCACCGACTGGCGCTCATCCGGCAGCTTCCGCCGCACCGGCCGGTAAACAATCTTTTCCGTCGTCTGCGCCCCGGCGGCCACCGCTCCAGCCTGCTTCTTTTCTCCCTTGCCGGTGCCCGAGCTGAGTGGCTGAACACGCTTCGAGTTGTCGCGATAAATCGCCACCGCCTTCAACCCAAGCCTCCAAGATTCGGTGTAGGCATTCATGATGTCTTCCACCGTGGATTCTTCCGGCATGTTGATGGTCTTCGAGATCGCGCCTGAGATAAACGGTTGCACAGCCGCCATCATCCGGATATGGCCCATGTGATGGATGAAGCGCACGCCGTTTTGCGGCCGGAAGCTGCAATCGAATACCGCCAGGTGCTCCGGCTTCAACGCCGGCGCGCCTTCGATGGTGCCGGTGGAATCGATGTGCGTCACAATCTGTTCTACCTGCGCCGGGCTGTATCCCAGCTTGATCAGCGCCTGCGGAACCGTTTGGTTGACGATCTTGATGACGCCGCCGCCCACCAGTTTCTTGTACTTCACCAGCGCCAGGTCCGGCTCAATACCGGTCGTGTCGCAATCCATCATGAAGCCGATCGTGCCTGTGGGAGCGATCACGGTCGTCTGCGCGTTGCGGAATCCAACTCTTGCGCCCAGTTCGTAAGCCATGTGCCAGCATTCTTCAGCCGCCGCGAACAGGGCCGGTGGAACCCGCTTGCTGTCGATGCCATTCACCGCATTCCAGTGCATTCGGATCACGTCAATGAACGGCTCTTCGTTTTCGGCATAGCCCGCGCAGGGACCCACCGCCTCCGCGATTCTCGCGCTTGTCAGGTAAGATTGCCCGCACATGATGGCGGAGATCGCTCCCGCCAGGTCGCGTCCCTGGTCGCTATCGTACGGGATGCCCATCGACATCAGCAGCGAGCCTAGGTTCGCGAAGCCCAGCCCCAGGGGCCGGAATTCATGTGAATTCTTGGCAATTCTCTCAGTGGGATAGCTGGCGTTGTCCACGATGATCTCCTGCGCCAGAATCACCGTGTCCACGGCATGCCGCAACGCTTCCACATCGAATTGGCCGTCCGGCCCAACAAACTTCATCAAGTTTAGCGATGCCAGATTGCAGGCCGAATCGTCCAGGAACATGTATTCGGAGCACGGGTTCGACGCATTGATCCGCGCCGTGTTCTTCGACGTGTGCCACTTATTAATGGTCGTGTCGAACTGCATGCCCGGGTCACCGCATTGGTGCGTGGCGTCAGCAATCTGGCGCATCAGCTCCTTCGCTTTGTAGCGGTTGACCGGCTGCCCGCCTACCACACTGCGCGTCCACCAGTCGCCGTCTTCCGTCACGGCCCGCATGAACTCATCGCTAGCTCGCACCGAGTTGTTCGCGTTCTGGAAGAATACGGAGCTGTACGCTTCGCCGTCCAGCGACGAGTCGTAGCCTGCATCAATCAGAGTGTGCGCCTTCTTCTCTTCCTTCGCCTTGCACCAGACGAACTGCTCGATGTCCGGGTGCTCGGTGTTCAGAATCACCATCTTTGCGGCGCGCCGCGTTTTGCCGCCCGACTTGATCACGCCCGCAAACGCATCGAAGCCCTTCATGAAGCTCAGCGGGCCCGAAGCCCGGCCGCCGCCCCACAGCCCGGCGTTCTCTTCGCGAATGCTCGAAAGGTTGGTTCCTGTGCCCGACCCCCACTTGAACAGCATGCCTTCGGTCTTCGCCAGGTCCAGAATCGACTCCAGCGAGTCGGTGACCGAATTGATGAAGCACGCCGAACACTGCGGGTGGTTCTCGCCAGGTTTCAGCTTCTTAATGCGTTGCTCTTCTTCTTCGTGATAGAAGCCGTAGCCGCGCGCTTCCTTTACGCCCACGTTGAACCACACCGGCGAGTTGAAGCAGGCCTTCTGCTGCAGCATCAGGTGCGCCAGCTCCTGGCGGAAATTCTCGCCGGCGTCCGCCGTTTTGAAGTAGTTGCCCGCTAATCCCCAATCGGCAATCGTGTCCACCACGCGGTGTACCAGTTGGGCCACACTGCGCTCACGCTCCGGCGATCCCAGCCGGCCGTGGAAGTATTTGCTGGCGACAATGTTGGTGGCAGTCTGCGACCAGTCGGCCGGCACCTCGATGTCTCTTTGCTCAAAGATGACCGAGCCCCGGTCGTTCCCGATCGTGGCCGTCCGTAGCTCCCACACGATTTCATCGTAGGGAGTCTTACCGGCTTCCAGTTTGCTGGTGAAATACCGGGAAAAATCGACGCCTTTGCGCTCAGCGCGGCGCAGCGATCGATGAAGTTCCTTCACCTTTACGCTTAAGTCTACGCTTAATTGACCCATATGATTGCCTTCCGAATTGCCTTTCTCGCCAGCCAAACCCGCCCCGCGCCAGCCTTCCCCGCAGCCCCAAAACCCCGTAGTTCGGGATCGTCTTGGGTATGTGGTGAGCGCCAAATCCTTCTTCCGGACAGCGGCTTTCCGGAATCAAGAAAATCCGCGCTAGTGCCAATACTCCGCTATATCTAGTATCCCGTCAAGGAAAATATCTACATACAGTGCACCACTTTACAAAGATGCTTCAAACCGGTTAAAAGTGCCGGCGTCCGTCCGCGCTTGGATCCCTTTTGGAATGAACCGGAAAGCGCTTGGCCGGAGTCGTCGCTCCGCTTGGGCGGCAAAGCCCTGCCTGAGTGTTTTCCTAGGTACCAGTACTGCGATTTTCCAGCTCATCCAGTGTCCGCCGTGCCACGTTCAAGTTCGGGGAGGTGAGTTCCAGGGGAGGAACGTCAGGGGAGGGAGTTCCAGTCTATCAGTTTTTGGTCCTGCCGCAATCGGGAATTCAACGATGGCAGAAGCGTTATCATTCCTTTGCCGCCGCGCCCCCGGCCCCTGTCGGTGCCACGGCCGCCGGCTCGACCTTCTTCAGGTATTTGTCGTACCAAGCCAGATAGCGCTCCAACCGGTCGCGAATATAAGACGGCTTGTTGATGCCGTGAAACTGGTTCGGGTAAATAATTAGTTCTGTCGGGACGCCCAGGCTGCGCAAGGCCTGATACATCTGCTGGCTGCCTTGCACCGGGACGTTGAAATCGCGTTCGCCGCCCAGGAATAATGTCGGCGTCTTGATCTTGTCCGCATGTAAGAACGGGTACGAGATCTTCTGGTACGTCTCCCAGGCCTTCGGGTTCCATGGCGGTCCAATTTCGTAGTCGTACTGAATGATGTACTGGTCGGTGCCGTAGAATGCCACAGTGAACGCCGTTCCCGCGCCACTCGTCGCCGCCTTGAAGCGCGTGTCCGTGGCAATCACGTAGTCGGTGAGAATGCCGCCATAGCTCCAGCCGCCCACCCCCAAGCGCTGCGGATCGGCAACTCCCATCTGAATCACATGATCGACCCCGGCCAGCAGGTCTTCCACTTCGTAGTGGCCCCAATCCGCGTAGATCGAACGGGAATATTTCTGGCCCCGCCCCGAGCTTCCCCGATAGTTCACCGCTAGCACCGCATATCCATTCGCCGCGAACCACTGCCGCTCCAAGGACCAACGGTGGTCATCCTGTCCGTTCGGGCCGCCGTGAATGCGCAACAGTAACGGAGCCCGGGTGCCCTGGATATACCCAACCGGTGTCGTCAACAAGCCATGCACATCCGTGCCGTCTTTGCTAATGAAATTCACTTCTTCGGTCTTCGGCATGACAAGTTCGCTTTGCAGAGCATCGTTACGATGCGAAAGCTGGCGCAACGAGCCGCCCTGGAGCGCGTATACTTCCGTGAACTTGCTGTCGCCGCCCGAAAGCACCGCCGAGCAGCCGCCCCCCTCCGTGGCATTCGACACCACAATGGGAGAAGCCACCAATCGCTCCACGCTCGAATCCTTCAGCCCCAGCCGCGCCGGATAATCCGAACGGTCATCGCCGACCAGGAACTCAATGGCCTTGCCGTCCGCCGTGAAGCGCGGGTTCATCACGTCTCGATCGAGCTTCTCCGCCGCCTTTACCCGGGCTGCGGGTCTGCTGCCATCGCTGGGAACCAGCACGAGATAGGACATCCGGTAGGCGTCCCACTGCCGCTCGTCGCTATCCAGGAACGCGAGCAGCTTTCCGTCGGGGCTCCACTGCGGCTTCGTCCCCTGCACCCGCATCGTGGCTGGAGTCAGCGGCTTCTCCACCGCGCCGGGCTTCGCTTCGGCGACAAACACTGTCAGAGACGGTTCGCGGTCCGGGTCTTCCGCATGATTGCTGAGAAAGGCGATGTGATTGCCATCGGGCGACCAGGAAGGCGTCCGCTCGTCCCACTGGCCCCTAGTCAATCGATCCATCTTCCGTGACGTCACATCGAATAAGTAGATGTAAGTGTGCCGGCCGGAAAGTAAGTAACCCTCAATATCCTGCTTATAGTGATAGCGGTCAATGACGATAGGCTTCGGCGTCTTCGGTTTTGCGCCCGGTTCTGGCTCAGGTTCCGGATCAGGGTCAGCAACCAGCAGCGCCAGCCTCTTCGAGTCGGGTGACCATTCAAAGCCGGACAGCTTGCCTTTCAGTTCCGTCAATTCCTGGGCCTCGCCTCCGCCGAGATCGAGCAACCAGATCTGGCTTCCCTTCGCCTTGCCGGGACGGGACGATTCAAACGCCAGCAGCTTCCCATCCGGACTCCACTTCGGCGAGTTCTCGCCATCGGCGCTGAACGTGATTTGCCGGTCGCCCTTTCCGTCAAAACCCGCCACCCAGATGTGTGAGACGCTCTTGTCTTCTTTGAAGTCCATGGCCGAAACCACGTAGGCGACCGACTTGCCATCCGGAGAGCACTGCGGATCGCGCACATCCTGCAGTCTCGCGAGGTCATCCAGTTTGAACGGCCTCGGGGCAGCGGGCGTTTCGGCGAACGCCGCAACCGCTCCTAGAATCAACCAAAGCAAACCAATTCGGAACATGTGTTTCAGGGTACAACCTCAGCTTTTGGACTTAAGCATTGCGGCGCGCAGGCCGGTCCATCGGCCGCGTTGTTCCGGAAGCATGCGAATTGAGGTAAACTTCCAGGACGGTGTCTTATGCGCACTTTTCCGAACATCCTCGTCTCCGGTTTCGTCGCTTCACTCCTAGGTGCGGTCGCGTTATATGCACAAGCGCCTTCGCTGGAGTTGCCTGAGCCCACTCCTGTCTTAATTCAGGCGGAGCTGAGCACGCCCGTAAAATTGGCGAAGGCTAAGGTGGGCGACAAACTCAAGGCCGTGACCGTCGCCCAGGTGAATGTGCCGAATAGCCCTGTTATCCCCGCCGGGTCTACGGTGATGGGTCAAGTGCAGAAGGTGGACGGCGCATTCGTGACCGTTTCGTTCGATCAGGTGAATGTGGATGGCAAGAAGATCTCGCTCAACATCACGCTCGTAGCCGCCGCGCTCATGGGCGGCCCGAAAACCGAGACGACCGATGGAAATGCAAAGGCAACGAAGTCGGCCAACAACTCGCCCGGGGCGGATGCTCCTCTCAGACCGGGAGAGGTTCGCACGACGCTTGGCACCGTCGTCGGCCTGCCCGGCGTGGCGCTGGCGGTTGACGATGTCGCCCCATTTGCTTCGAGGTTCGAGTTGAATAACAAAGAGCAGCAACTGCCGAAGGGTTTGCAGTTGATGTTCAAAGTCCGCTAGCCCACCACAATGGGGTCCGTCACATAGGCGCTGACGTACGCGTTCCGGTGTAGCCTCAGAGAGCCCGGGGCGTTAGGAAGAGATAGATGGCGCCGCCGGCGCTCTCTAGAAAGAGGTCAGGACCGTAGCGGGCGAGCACGGCCTTTGCAGCGTCAGTGTGGAATCCGCCGTCAGCCGAAAGCAACGGAGTGCTGGGATCGATGTGATACAAAGTGCGAACTGCTGCTGCGTCTTCCTCCAAGGCGCTGGCGCTTCCGAGGTCCCAGCGCCGCCACAGCACGTGCACGCCGTCAAAAATCCACTCACTGGTTCCCTCAGGATGGGCAACGCGCGGGAAAGCCTTGGGAGACCCTAATAAACGTACGTTCTTGGACTCTCGAAACGAAACTCTTTCTGTGTATGCTCCTGAATCGCGGTCACGGCATCCCGCTCGGCTTGTGCGTCCGCGGGGCGCTTGAGCTGAGTGTAAAGCTGGGCCAGCTGCAGGTGGAAAGCGGCGGAATCCTGGAGAGCGGGGCGAAGGGGCATGAGCAACCCAAGCGCATCCCCCGGACGGTTGATATGAGCGTAGGCACGAGCCAAAGCGAGAGCTACCCAGGTATTCGAGTGATCCTGCGCCCAGGCTTTCCCCAAGTGTTCAACGGCTGAATTCCAATCTGCCTGCCTCGTTTCCAACAAGCCAAGCTCGGCATTTGCGGGCGGATCCGAGGGATCCTTCGAAAGGGCTGCATTGAGGGTCGTGCGAGCTTCGGCGTCGTTTCCTTGTTTGACGTAAGCTCGCGCGAGGGCGACCAGTGCAGGCCCCAACGCAGGCTGCCGGGCCAGCGCCCTCTTGTAGGTATCAATGGCCGCCGATGTGTCCCCGCGAGCCTGTTGCATATCGCCCTCCGCCACCATCAGCAACGCGTGCGAGGGGTTCGGTGCCGCTGCCTGTTGCAGAATCTCTGCAGCGCTATCGATGTACTGCAACTGAAGGAGCTGCTCCGTCAGAGCGTACGCGATTTCGGGATTGCCAGGCTCCGCGCGATTCGCCCGCAACAACCAGGGAATGCTCTTCCGGATATTGCCTTCCGAAGCATAGTCCAAGCCGACACGGAAATAGGCGTTCACGTGTCCCGGATGCTGATCGATCGCTGCGAAGTAACATTTGCGGGCTTGCTCAAACTCGCGCAAATGCGAGTAGGCCAACCCTAGATTGAAGTGGACGGCGTCATCCGCTTTGTCTTCCGGGATTGCCCTGAAATACCTCACCGATGTTGAGTACATGCGATGCTCGGCAAACAAAGTGCCCAGCGAGAATAGAAGCGGGGGTGTCATGCCAGGTTGATCGGGAGCGAGAAGATCATCAATCTGGCGCCCGTGGTTGGTCTCTATGAGGGTCTGCGCGAACCATAAAACCAGCAGGGGATCGCGCAGTGCGCCCGGTTGTTTTTCCGCACCCATCTGTTCAAAGAGAGCGTAGGAATGGGACCAGTCTTTCAACTCGATGTAAGAAGCCAGCAGATACTTAGAGGCTGCTTCGTTCGACGGATCCAACGCGACTGCTTGCGCGAGGGCCTCGGCTGCCAGTTGCGGCTTCTTGTTGCGCAAGTAAGCTGCACCCAGCTCGGCCTGCAGGCGAGAGGATTTGGGCTCCAGGGAAACGGCGGTTTTGAAGGCACTTTCAGCTGCCGCTGAGTCGCCGGACATCCCATTGGCAGCGCCCACGAGTTCGTAGTAAGAACTGGACTCTGAGCATTGCTTCTGAAGGGGCGCCAGAACCAGCTTCGCTTTCGCGGGATCGTTCTGCCGAAGTGCAGCCAGCGCAGGCGCCAAACTGTCGTCGCATCCGGCAGCAGCGATAGCCAGTAGGAGAAGAGGCAGCATGAATAAAGCGGTGGGCAAGAACCTGCGACGTGCCCTTGAGTAGATTCTAAACCGGTAGCAGCCTGACGCCTCCACAAGCGCCTCGGTGAGATGTGAGATAGTCGCCGGATGGACCCCAGGTTGTTCTCCCAACATCGAATTCGCCGGCGACTCGATACTACTTCCTGCTGCTTCATCGCGGCTGCCATTCTCTGGATCGCCGCCTTCGCCGCCCGTGGAATGGATGGCGCGGAACGACAGGCTGCGCCAACCGGAACCGCGAAACCGGTGCTGCTTCTCATCCCGCACACCCATTGGGAAGGCGCCGTTTTCAAAACTCGAGAGGGCTATTTACAGGTGGGGCTGCCCAACATTTTGGCGGCGCTGGAGATGTTACGGCAGCATCCCGAGTATCGATTCGTTCTGGATCAAGTCGCGTATATCAAACCATTTCTCGAACGCTATCCCCACGAAGAGGCTACCTTCCGGCAATTCCTGTCCGAAGGGAGACTCCAAATAGCGGGAGCCACCGACGTTATGCACGACAACAACATGCCGTCGGGGGAATCCATTGCTCACCAGCTTCTCTTAGGCAAAACGTATTTCAGGGACAAGCTCAACGACGACGTCAACACCGGTTGGGCTCTCGACACCTTTGGACACAATGCGCAGATGCCACAGCTGCTGAAACTGGCAGGATTGCAGTCTTATTGGTTCCAGCGCGGAGTGCCTGGCGTCGATACACCATCTGAGTTTTGGTGGGAAGGAATTGACGGAACACGCGTTACCGCCTTTTGGCTTCCATTTGGCTACGGTAACTTCTTTGATGTCCCCAAGAGCCAGTTTGAATTTGACGCGTTTGCCCGGCAACGATATGCACAGTTAGACGCTTATGCGAAAGGGCCGGAACGGATGTTGCTGGCCGGCAGTGACGTGGCAGCGCCGGAAGAAGATCTGCCCGCGAAGGTGGCGAAGTTCAACGCGAATCCCAATGCACCATTTCTGATCCGGTTTGCCACGCCGGCTGACTATGAGAAGGACGTCAGTCAGCGGGCCGATCGTCAAATTGTTCGCGGTGAACTAAATCCATTGTTCCAAGGCATATACAGCAGCAGGATCGAGTTGAAACAAATGATGCGGAGCATTGAGACCACATTGCTTTCCGCTGAGAAGCTCCACGTTATCAGCGACTGGTTGGGAGGCCGGAGCGATCAGAGCGAACTGCCAAGAGCTTGGGAGCCGTTGCTGTTCAATCAAACCCACGACCTTACTTCGGGTGTGATGGTGGATGACGTTTATGAAGACACGGTCAAGGGTTATAGCTTCTCCATGCGGTTGGGAGAAGAGCTAGTTGGCAAGGGGATGGATAGCTTGGCCTCGCGTGTGGATACGCGAGGTGAAGGTTTTCCCATCATTGTTTTTAACCCACTGGGCTGGAAACGTACCGACGCTGCTCAGGTCAGTATTGGCTTTTCCGATGGCCGATTCCAAGAGTTGGCGGTCATGGATAGCGAAGGCCATGCCTTGCCGTTCCAACTTTCCAAAGTAACGCGATACGCCGATGGTGGGATACAGAGCGCGGACCTCCTGTTCATAGCTCGCGAAATCCCGGCTCTGGGATATTCCATCTTCCATGTGAGGAGGGAATCGGAGGCAACACCCGGCTCAGGCCCGAGGTCGACCGAAGAAAATGCCTCCGCCAGCAGGCAGGACGAAGCATCCATCGAAAACCAGTTCATCCGCGCTCGCCTGAACTTGTGGACGGGTGAATTGAAGAGTGTTGTCACGAAGGACGACGGTTGGGAAGCGCTGAAGGCTTCTGGGAACGTCGTCGCCAGGGAGGACGACGGCGGCGATTTCTGGGAACTGTATGGCACGCTGAACGGCGCTAGATTCCCTGCCATGACCCGGGAAATAGGTCTTCCAAGGCCAGGGCGAACGGTCTTGAGCAGCGAAGCCGTGGGCGGTAGCGGTCACACCGAGAACGGGCCGGTCTTCGCCGAGTGCCGGGTGTCGCACCCCTTCGGCAAAAATGAGTTCACGTCAACACTGCGTCTCTACCGCGACGTCCGGAGGCTGGAAATCACGACGGAGATCCTCAATCAGGAGGCGTTCGTCCGATACCGCGTTCTGTTTCCTACGACGATCTCCGACGGAAAGAACAACCAGGAAATTCCATTCGGCGCCATAGAACGCATTCAGTCGCAGGAGTTTCCCGCACAAAATTGGATGGACTTCAGTAACGATCATCACGGACTGGCGGTGCTGAACCGGGGATTGCCGGGAAATAACGTCGCCCAAAGTGTGATGATGCTCTCACTGGCGCGTTCGTCCCGACTGATTTCGTACGGCTACGTAGGCGGATACGAACCGGGAGTGTCCTCAGACACGGGTCTTGAACTGGGTAAGCGCCTTACGTTTCACTATGCACTCGTGCCGCATGCCGGAGATTGGCGTCAGGGGGAAGTCTTTCGGGAAGGCCTCGAGTTTAACCACCCGCTGCTCGCAAGAGTACTGGCAACCCACGCTGGCGATCTCCCACCGCGCTGGGGTTTCCTGACCGTGCAGCCAAGCAACATCGTGCTCTCCGCCCTGAAGCCGGCAAGGAACGGAGATGTCCTGCTGCGCGTTTATGAAGCTACTGGAAAGCCAGTTCAAAACGGATTGATTACCTTCACCCCTCCGTTGGTGTCTGCTAGAGAGAGCAATCTGGTAGAAGACGAAGCGTCGTTGGTTCGCATATCCGGAAATGCTATTGCGTGCCGTCTGCGTCCGTTCGAGATCAAGAACTTCAGGCTGAAATTCAAAGTCGAGCAGAGGCCATGAACGCGCGACTTACGCCGGCGACTGCAATTTCTTTCGTTTCTGCAAAGCAGCACGAAGTGCAACGGGAAACGCCCCGAAAAATGGCGGATTCTCAACCGTGGCTGGCCGTAACTGAGGACGAGAAACTCCACTAACCAGATACTCGCCTTGAAGTTCATTGAGAAAAATCGGCTCGATGGTCTGCCAAGCGGCCGAGATTTGACCGCCGACCACGATTACTTCGGGCGCCAGGCCGTGAGCTAGCCCCTTTATACCCCGTCCAAGGTAAGTCGCAGTCGCTTTCAATTCCCGGAGCGCAATCGCATGGCCCGATTGAGCCAGTGCGATAAGCTCTTGCACCGAATTCACTCGGATTTTTGGATTCCGATTTGACACTGCAAATCGGGAGAGCGTAGCGGGATCCGCCGCGAGAGCCTCCCAACAGCCGGTACTGCCGCAGGAGCATGGTGGCCCGGCCGGATCCAACGGAATGTGTCCGAATCCTCCCATGCCAATGCGCGAGCCGCCGTAGACTTCCCCGTTTAGGATCAAACCGGTACCTATTCCTTCAACGACGAGGATAAACAGCATGCAATGGGCACCCCATACTTCGCTCGGGCCGTACCAAAGCTCCGAAAGGGCGGCTGAATTCGCGTCGTTCTCGACATGCACGGGGAGATTCAGCTTGCTTTGAAGAATGGAGAGTATCGGGATATCACGCCAGCCGAGGTTCGGCGATCGAACGAGATGTCCGTCAACGCGATCGACGAGGCCCGGAATACTTACACCCACGCCAGCGAAGGTCGCGCGGCGGAAGCTTGTCTTGAGTTGAGTTGAAATGTCCTTGCCCAGGTTCGCGAGAAACTTATTGGCATCGGATTCTGTCTGGATGGTCCGTTGACTTAGAATTCTGCCGTTGAAATCGCTGACTCCGTAAACCGTGTTGTGAACACCGATACTGATCCCGACGACGTAGGCCTTTTCGGAGTTGATTTGAAGGTAAGTTGCTGGACGGCCTCCTCCGGACGGCGCGGATTCGCCCTCGTGGACAACGCCCGCCCGGAGCAGACGGCTAACGATGACTGATACTGTGCCCGCCCGCAATCCTGTTGCTTTGACGAGATCCGCCCGAGAGATAGGTTGCCGGTCCCGGATGACATGTAACAGCCTGATCTCGTTCGTCTCTCGAAGGTCTTCCACCGCCAACATGCGTAGTTTGTTAACGTCGTTTGTCCGCACGTCACACCTTTGAATATTAAACTATAGAACTGATAATCTTGCCGCGGAACAGTTCGGCTTGACGCTCATTTGTGTTTCGGAATAGACTTTATATACGGCGAAGATAAAGCCCTCCTTCACATTTTGAATGAAGCCGGCACGGCTGAAACGATCACATCGACTTCACTTCGAAAGATGCGGGCCGGCCCGAACGAGAGTCTTGGCGGTAGACGTCGGTGGAACCCATGTCTCGTGCGGTGCCGTTGCCGGAGGCCAATCAATCGCGCGGAGGTACTTGCAAAAGGGCTTTCGCACCAAGGCTTGAGAAGACGTGAGACGGTGCTGGTTTACTGTTGGTGGCTTGCTGGCGAGTTCCTAAAACGTTCGTCTTCGGGGTGATGCTTTTTCCCCCGCTCAATGGCTTCCGTAGCGCGGTTCTCCATCCCCAGTTGCCGGGCGGCAGCGGCAAATCCGAGAAGACCCTCCGCGTTGAACGGGTCGGACCTTAGAAAATACGAGAACTGCGCGAGCGCCCGCTCGGGCTGCTTCTCTTCCAGTAGCATCTGTGCGAGTATCAAACGGTAATGATTTTCCGATGGCTCTATCTCCAGTAACTGAGTAATGGCAGAACCTGCTTCCAGCCGCTTGCCTTCTTTCTGATACTCCTCGATCAGCGCATAACGTGGATCCAGGAACGTCGGTTCGATCTCTATCGCTTTCAGAAAAAGATCGATTGCTTTTGGCGAGGAGTGATCGCGCTGGGCGGCAACACCCGCCTGGAAGGCGGATAGGGCTGCCTTAATGTGCGGGGGGGCGGAATCAGCCCTGAGAAATCCGCCGATTGCCAAAATCATCAGAACGCCTTTCACTGAGTTTGCCCTTTGTCAGTCAGGGCCTCCGTCAGCCGCACGTCGCCCATCTCGGTCAGGGTGTTGGTTTTCGCGTCGCGAAGCTGCTGAAAGAGAGCCTGCGCTTCGCTCGTCCTACCCAAGCTTTTGTAAGCGCGAGCGAGATTGTACTGCGCACTTCGGGAGGACGGATCGTCCTTTAACGCCAGCTGAAGATCAGTCATCGCCTGCTTGACTTGATTTGAATCGAGGAGTAGTTTTCCGCGCGACGTGCGGGCCGCCGTGGAATGGGGGTTCAGCTCAATCGCACGGTCCAAATGCTGAAGCGCTAAGGCGGTATTGGCGGAATCGATTTTCAGAACGCACTCGGACATTAGGTAATCAAGATCAGAGTCTACGATCCCTTGTTTTTGGGCTGCTTCTAAGACAGAGACAGCGTCGGAAAACTTCCCTTGCTTGTAATCCATAAGGGCAAGAAAGAAACGGGCGTCGGCTCGGCCTGGCGCCAGCTTCGCGGCAGCCGTGAAATCGGCATAGGCCGTGTCCAATTGTCCAAGAAACGTGTAGGCGGCGCCCCGAACGATGAACACTTCAGCTGACTCTGGAAACAGCACACTCGCCTTTGTTGCGACTTCAGCGGCTCGCTGGTAGTTTCCGCCTTCCGCGCAGACCGTGGCCAGATTCAAGTAGGCTGACAGGTCGTTGGGGTTCTTCTCCGCTTCGATGGCCAGCACTACGTAGGCTTGCTGATACAGGCCAAGTTTCGAGTACGAGACAGCCAAAAGGTTGGCCGCCTTTGCGTCCAGACTGCCCGCAGACTGCAAGCGTGTCAGAACGTCAATGGCGCCGTGATAGTCAGTCAATTCGAATTTGCTAAGTGCGACCGCGTACGCATGGGTGATTGGGTCGGGGATGTCGGGAGGCACCCGGTCGAATATTTTCAGAGCAGCCTCAAAGTGCCTGGCCCTGCCGTAGAGCCAGCCAAGTTGAAAAGTCCGAATTGCGGAGAGATTGCCGCAATTTCTGACCTTATCCAAAGCATCCGCCGCCTCATCATATTGACGTGTGGCAAGCAGGCTGGTTGCCTTATCGAAAGCGCCGGCTGGGTTGCAGGAAGGGGGCGCAGGCGCAACTTGCCCGTTCAGTGGTATCGACGCGAGCAAGAGCAATAGCAGCGAAGCTGTCGAACTGATTCGCCTCGAACCAAGGTCAAAGGCCGCGTGGGACCGCCGCAATAAAACAGATACTACACACATTCGAAGCCGGCATTCCGATAGGACCGTCCTCACCTGAGCTATCTTAGAACATCAGTTTCAAGGCAAACTGAATATTTCGCGGTGAACTGGCTGTGCTGCTGATTATTCCGAAGTTACCATCCGTGACTGTGCTGTCCGGCAAGCCAAAGCTGGGATGGTTTAAGATGTTGAAAAACTCAGCCCGGAATTGAAGTGTCAGTCTTTCCGTCAGCGAGAAGTTCTTGTAGGTGCTGAAGTCAAAGTCTTTATACGCGGGTCCCGTCAGATTGTTTCTGCCTAGGTTGCCGAAGGTATAGAGTGCAGGATTCGTAAAAGCGGCTGTGTTGAAGTATTCGTGAATGCTCTGATTAAAACCTGTGTTCAGCCCAATCTGCTCGCCGCGTTGACTTCCGCCACCGACGTTCGCGACATCGCCGCTGGCAAAGATACTGTAAGGCTGTCCGCTGTTCATCGTTAGGATCCAATTCACAACCCAATCGCCCAAAAATGCTTGCGTGGCTTTGTTGGAAGTCGACAAGTATTTCTTGCCCTTCCCCACAGGCAGCTGATAGGAGCCGCTGAATACAAATAGTTGCGTTCGATTGAAATCAGAAGGCGCGTAGTCGCGTGCCAGATTGTATATGGTTTCAATGCTGCCTGACTGCCCCTCAGATTGGATATCCTGAGACTTGGACCAAGTGTACGAGGCCCTAAAACTGAGCCCGTTCGAGAACGACTGCTTTAGTTCTGCCTGAAGAGCGTTGTAAGTGGAGTTTCCAACGTTCTCATCAAAAGAGAACGCTCCGCCATACTGGGGATACGGTTGCCGGGCCGAGACCGGACCGGGCCCCGGGTAAAGGGCGGTATTGCCCGAGGGCTGAATAAACAAATGGCGGCCCAGCGAACCCACGTAATTGACGCTCAGGACCATGGATTGCGTCAATTGTTGTTCGACCCCGGCGTTATATTGCATGGCGTACGGAATTCTGTTCCGATTATCTGCGCCAAAAGCGACGTACGGCTGGTTAGGGTTGAAGAACGAAGAGTAAAGCGGCAAGTTGTTGTAATAGACCGACGGCTGCGCCCGGTTCAGGTCTCCCAGTGAGACACCAACACCTTCCGGCCATGATATGCGGGGGTCTTGCGCTTCCTGGACCAATGTGTTGTTGTGGTCATCGAACATGGCGAATGCGGTTCGAAACACGGTCGTCTTGCTGGCTCGATACGCCACGCCAAAACGCGGTTGCCAACCGTTGTATTGGGGATCGTAGTAAGTCTTGCGCACATTCGGCGTCGGATATAGGGGCGGCACAGCGCCGGACACCAGGAAGTTGCCTGTCAAGAGATTGAGGCCTGAGACGATTTTGCCGTAGCTTGGGGGCGCGACGTAGTCATACCGCAACCCGGCTGTTATGGTCAACTTCGATGACGCTTGCCACTGATCCTGAACGTAGCCTCCGTACCAAAAGCCTTCCTCATTTGCAGACGTGTTTCCGAGGAATCCGAAGAGACTGTCAGGAAGCCCCAGCATGAAGCTCGCAACACCGAACCCTGTACCGTTAACGTTCCCGCCCTGCGAAGTAGCGTTTTGGGTGAAGCTCGGACCCATTCCCCAGCCATCATCGAAACTGTGGATGTGGTAGATCATTCCCCCTATGCCGATGGTGTGCTTCCCGCGGACAATGGATAGATCCGCGGAACCCTCATTGTTGTATTGAGGACCAAGCGGGATCGCGAACTGTCCGACTCCGGTGTAGCCATTCGATATACCCATATTGGGTCCAAGGGCAATGCCGTTCTTTGGAGGTGCTAGTTGTTCAAAGTTAATTGCATTGATGAAGGCATTGCCGGACGCGCCATCGAACTGGCCGAAATTGGTGTTCGTCCAACCGTAATGAAAGTTGAAGACGGTCGTCGGGCCGAATAAGTGTGTGTAACCGATGGCGACGGTTTGGGCATAGTTGACCAGAGACTGCTGGTATGTCGGAAGGCCCTCAGGCCGCGTCAGGGTAGCGTTTGTGTAGTTGTACCGACCGAAAAGCGTGTCATTATCGCCGAACCGGTGATCGACCCTGATTCCAGTTTGATTGCTCGCCGTGTCGTTTCCTCCCTGCCACTGAAGGTTGTTTAGAGCAGTTGGACCAACGTTCAAGTTGGGTAACGGGTAATATTTGTTGAGCGTCAGAATTGTCGCGGGATTCAGCTGGCTCGTGGGAATCACGTTATTTGTGTAGGGATCCCTAATGATGTTCGCCGGATTTGTTGGATCGGGACGGCTGGTGCTGGGATTGAAAATCTCATTGGTAAAAAGAGGCCGGCCTAAACTGTCGGTCCCGATCTGGGGCCCTAGGATGGCGGAGAAGTCACCATTCCGCATGGCCTGTGTTGGCACGCTGGAGAAATAGCTGAGACTCTGCGCAGACTGAAAACCTTCCCAATATGCTTCAAACCATGTATTGTTCTTACCGTTGAATAATTTAGGGATGAAAACTGGACCGCCGAAGGTAAGGCCGTACTGATTTTGACGATACGGTGGCCTCGAGGCGTCAAAGAAATTGCGTGCATCAAGAACGTCGTTCCGGAAAAACTCCCAAAGGTGACCGTGAAACTCGTTCGTGCCCGATAGGCTGACTATGTTGATGTTTGCACCAGACGAGATCGAGAACTGTGCGTCGGTCATGTGGGACTGCACATTGAACTCCTGCAAAGCGTCGGGGGGCGGACTGATTGCCCAGGTGTCTGTATAGATGGCGTTGTTCAGCACGCCGTCCATTGTGAAGTTGTTTTGCTGGCCCCGCTGGCCGTTGACGGATGGGCTGATGGCGCCGGCCCCTTCTTTGACCGTAAAGGCATTTTGCTGGCCGGATTCCTGCGGAGCAGCTCCGGGTGTAAGCAGCGTTAGCTGAGTGAAGTTGCGGCCATTCAGCGGCAAATCCACAATGGTCTGATGTTCCACCACACTGCCAAGGGTTGCGTTAGTAGTGTTCAACGCGGGAGCCACGCCCGTGACTTCGACGGTCTGAGACACTGAGGCAACCGCGAGCTGGAAATCAAGGGTAGCGCTCTGGTTGACGAGAAGCTGAACGCCCGTGCGGTTCACGGTCGCCATCCCAGTCTTCTGAACAGTAACGTCGTATAAGCCGGGGGGCAACTGAGGGATCGTATAGGTGCCGTTATCTCCGGTGCTCGCCGTTCGTTGCACGCCGTGATCTTTGT
>JBAUOG010001244.1:0-1738 GCA_049579625.1 Bryobacteraceae bacterium | reverse complement strand
CGTTTACCAGATTTCCCGGCCCGAGTCGTTCCCCCGCCGGATTATTGACAAGCGCGTGGCCCGGGTCCGGATCACAATTCATTCTCGCCCAGAGACTCAAGTCCTCTGGTGCAGCCGACGGCTGTCTAATTTACATAGATTCTGATACACGGCGTTATCGTCAGTAACCCTGCAATAGCCTAGTTGAACGGAAACGGCCAAACCTCGCTCAAGCGGGAAGTCGCGTTCCAAACCGTCTTGAATTCCAGCCAGCCTGGCATTCCTTCCAGCGGATGACGCGTTGACGGCCTGGGAGGAAACCTGTCTTGGCGCTCATGGGGACCCGCCCCACGCCGTTAGTGGCTAACCTTCTGACGTGCCCATAATGGGTGCAGTGGTTTACGTGCATCTCAGCCTTCGTAAACAGGGGACAGGCTCGCTCTGTCCACGCGGCTACTGGCGTGGGTTGACGAGAGCGGGTGTTGCGGTCGCCTTGGGACAGAGGCGCCTGTCCCCATCGGCTGGATCGGAATGGAAACCAAAGCCGAGACGAGTCTCGGCTCAGCAGGCTAAAGCCCGCGCCACGCCGCCGGCCATTCTGGAAATCATTCCGAGTCGTATCGACTTTTTCGTTGCAACCGGCGTCCTTCCTATAACCGCGCACAAGGATTGCTGTGCGTGCCAGACGGGAGCCAGGTTTTGATCTTCCGGGAGGTCGAAGACCGCGACCTGATCAAGCGCGCCAGGAAGGGTGAGGTCGACGCCTTCAACGCTCTTGTTTCGCGTGGGGAGAAACGTGTCTTTAACTATCTGTTTAAGCTGCTGAACCGGCGTGAGGATGCGCAAGATGTTGCACAGGAGGTGTTTCTGAAGGCCTACCAGAACCTCCGGAAGCTGGACGATCCCGGGAAATTCACATCCTGGCTGTTCCGAATTGCGCACAACGAAGCCTATTCGCTGCTGAGGAAGTCGCGTCCGGAGGATGAGTTTGTCATGGATCCGGCGGGTGGAGATACCTTGCGCCGGCTCTACCCCTCTGAAACCGCAATGGCGGTGGCGAGCGCCATGGAGCGCTTAACCGGTGAGCAAAGGGAAGTGGTGGTACTGAAGGTCTACCAGGGCTTTAAGTTCGAGGAGATTGCGGAGGTGCTGGACCAGCCGGTTTCGACGGTGAAATCGCGCCTCTATACAGCACTGGATGTATTGAAAGACGTTTTGGCGCCTGTGGAGAGATTGGCCGGGCGGCGAGGCAAGGACCCCGAAACCGGAATTGAATCACTGGGTTGAATCAACTGGGTAGAATCGATATGACATGTCCCGATATACGCGCTTTACTGTTTGACAATCTGCCCGAGGCGGAGAACGTACGCTTGCGGGCACACCTGGCCGGCTGCGAGTCCTGCCGGCTCGAGACGGAGCGGTTGAGGGCGACTACGCTGGCTTTACGTTCTGTCCCGGACGAAGAGCCGCCGGTTCGGATCCGCTTTGTATCGGACCGCGTATTCGAGCCATCCTGGTGGCAGCGCCTGAGTCCCCTGGGCGGCCCCGGCTTACTGGCGCACGCTGCCTTGGCGTTGTCTACTTTGGCTGCGGCTGCGATCTTGATCACGACCCAGTGGGGTGGTTACGCCGCGCATACCGGCGCACAAGCCCGGCCCGTTTCGGTGGATCAGGCTGCGTTCGACCAGAAGGTGGAACAGGCGGTAAATGCCCGGCTGAATGTGGCAGTGGCCCAGGCGGTCCGTGAAGTGGAAGCGCG
>JBAUOG010001243.1:0-4206 GCA_049579625.1 Bryobacteraceae bacterium | reverse complement strand
CAACTCATCACCGACGGTGCCTGTCTAGGCAACCCTGGCAAAGGCGGCTGGGCCTTTATCCTTCGATTCAACGACCTCAAGCGCGAAGGCTACGGCTCGGAGCCTCACACAACCAACAACCGGATGGAGCTTACGGCTGCCATTGAAGGTCTGCGCCGCCTCAAAGAACACTGCTCGGTCGAAATTGTCACGGACTCACAATATGTAAAGAACGGTATGATGCAGTGGATCCAAGGGTGGAAACGAAATGGCTGGAAGACGTCTAACAAGCAACCCGTCTTGAACAAGGAACTCTGGGAGTCGTTGGACGAACTGGTGTCCCAGCACGATGTGAAGTGGACCTGGACGAAGGGCCACGCTTCTCACGAAGATAATAATCGCTGCGACGAACTGGCGACACTCGCCGCGCGCGACCAGAGTCATAGCAATGTCCTTCGCTAAAGCCCGGATGCTCGCCGAATTCGCCAGGACGGGCCGTTTCGGCGGACCGCAGCGGATCTGTCTCTTTGGTGGTACGTTCGATCCGGTTCACAAGGCCCATATCCGCATTGCGCTCGAGGCCCAGCGCCGTTTCCACCTAACGCGCATGCTGCTGATTCCCGCTGCCAACCCTCCGCACAAGACCGCATCACAATTAACTCCCTACGAAGACCGCTTTGCCATGGTCGCTTTGGCCTGCAAAGGGGAGCCGACGTTGGAGGTGTCGAGGCTGGAGGCGGGAGCCGGACACAATTACTCGATCGATACTGTTGAGCGCATCCTTCCAACACTCGACCCGGGCGACATGCTCTACTTCTTAATTGGTTCGGATGCGTTCGAGGAGATTGAGACCTGGCATCGTTGGCAGGATCTCGTTCGTCTGGTTGATTTCATTGTCGTCACGCGGCAGGGTTATCAGGACAAGGCTCCGCTCGGTGCCCGGATTCACCGTATCGATGGAATTGACCTTCCGGTTTCGAGCTCCGACATCCGTGCGCGTCTCGCGGCCGGTCAGACCACGCCGGAACTTCCCGCGGCAGTCCGTCACTATATCGATGCGCATCACCTGTATGGTGCGATCCCGGCACCCGCACGGCGTCGCAAACACTGAACCCGGTATCAAAGAAACCGGTCATTCCAACCACAGCCTAAAGACGGCGCCAGGCTAGTTCGCAGCCTCCACGAAATGCACAACGCCCCATTTCTCGGGCACGTGCATGTTAATCACGCCCTGCGGCGACCACACCCAGTTGTCCTCGGCACCGGGCAGTTTTTGATACTTCCCGTCGACAACTTTCACGCGCCACTCGACTCGCGAGAAGTTGATCCGCCACGATTCGCCGACCGCCGGCCGCCCTTTTCCACTACGTTCGGTGAAGGCCGCCCATGGGAAAGCCATCTCGACGGTCCAGCCTCGGTCCTTGTCGCCCGGATGATTCAGCGTCCCATCAATCCAGACCGCGGTCTTCAGCCCGGGTATCTCCCAGCTGTTATCGGCGTGACCGTCCTGGTTGTATGGCTTTGGCAAGAACAGGTCCCAGCCGGTGTTCAGCGCGTTAATCTCGAATTCGAAATACTTCCTGCCGTCGTTCGTCGGATTCAGGAACACTTCAAAATCGTTGTCGTGGTAGATCACGGAATCATGCTTAACCAGCGTCGCCCAAACGTCCGGCTCTTCGAGTTCGGCGCCTACGTACAGATACTGGTCGTCCCACAACAACTTCATCCGTGTTTTGAAGCGCGGCTTCGGCATGCTGTCGCCTTGTATGTCGACGAACCAGTCCGACCACGGCGCATCCTGCCACTGTGCTTCATTCAGGTGTCCGTCGATTCGCAAGGGCGCAAGCGCGCGCCTGCATTCGTAGTGCTTTGAAAGTGCGGGCGGCGTCTGAGCGGCGCAGACCAGCCCCATCAAACCCACGGCTGCCAACGACGCAGTTAGGAGTGAACGCGGCATAGAAAGTTGCCTCATCATATCTTGACGAGAGGCCCCGGCCGACCTATGGCTTAACTCGCTCCTTTTCGAGCTCATCAGGAGAAACGTAGCGCATTTGATGGCGGAAGTACTCTTCAGGGTCTCGCCACCATTTTTCCAGCCCAAGATGTTGACCGTATTTCTCGAGCAGGATCTCAGGCGACGTCCTGACCTGTGCTTCCTTCGACAGCGGTTTCGTGGCCTGCTCCTTCTTCATGCGCTGCAACTCCTTGATCATCCGCAGAGTGTTCTTTTCTATTCTTTCTAGAAACTTCACGCCGTCCATATCATGTCTTCCCAGCGGCCGATTTCCTGGAGAATTGGTTCTGAAGTACGTCGCTTCCGATCGCGCATGACGGCGCAGCGACCAGATTTGTTGTCCCAGCCTCTCGACCAGCAGCGACGTGACCAGGTCCACCGGCGGAAACTCGATGGCCAACTCGGCCAGCAGGGTGTAGTACTCGGTCTTCGACTCTCTCGGCACGAGAAAACGTTGGACGTCCATCGGAGTCTGCAAGAGCGGGAATGTCGGCTGTCCGCCCCCCTCGCCCCGAAACCGCCTCCTCGAGTCCAGCCGGATGCGCTCGCCCGCGGGATCATTGCCCATGGCACACACGTCCTCCCGATGACGAGCATCGCAGGACGCCTGATCGCCCAGTCAGCGAACCATCGCCTAAGTCACTGAAAAAACTACGAAAATAAATGTCCCGTATCGGAACTGGGGCGGCGGCACATTATCAATCTCCAGCTGCACGCGGCCCGTCGCGTTGGCCGGACCCCCTGTTTATAGAACACCTGATCAATCACACCGTCCGTCGGAGGAATCGGCGTGAAGTCACAGAACAGCCCATGAGGCCAAGCGCGGCCGTTTTGCGAAACGAAACCGGCATCCAATTTTGCGAAACGAAGTCGCCCTGCCAAATGGAACTGACGAGCGACAAATTATCCGGCAGCCAAGCGCCGCGAAAAAACGAAGCCCGCGTCCGATCAGGCCCAGCGCGGCTGTTCTGCGAAACGAAGTTGCCGGCGAATGAGCGCGTGTTCATGACCCCGCCACGTGATTGTACGGACGAACTCAAAGTGCTGAATACAGGCGAGTTGACTGCGAATGGACAGCTCCCAAGCGCTCCGGGGCAGGCACGGAACTGGTGAGCTTTACGTCCGATCCGATTTTGCGAAACGAACTCACCTCTGCTAAACGAGCTGACGGCCGACGAATTACGGGTTGAGAATTCGAAGCCAATTGTCCAGGCCGGACCAGCGAACGCCAACTGATTTGCGAAACGAACTACCAATATCGAAGTCCCTGTGAAGCATTTTGAAATCCCGATCTCGACGGGTCGAGCGCCGGACGGCGCCAGAGTTGCCTTTCCGGTATTAAGTGTGAAGCCGGGCGAGTCGGCTGCCGGGGCAGATGCCACGAAAGTGACTGATTCTGTTCGGCAAATTATTGTCCCGGTTTTGCGAATGCTATCGGCAGAGCGGACCGCGCACGCCGAATGCGCCAGATACGTAGGGTGACCGGCAATGGGCTGCGCTTACCGAAGGTTTGGAGGAAGACCAAGCATCATTACGTCCATTGACGTCACCTGAGCGTCGTCGTGCCGCATCTGATTCCCTTTAAGTTGGGTCTTGCCGCTGAGGCGCTGGGTCTGCTCTCTTGGCGAAGAATGGGAACTTGCCGGAGCGCTCCGACAAGTTCGCTAGTTTTGCAGGTTGAAGATGAAGATCCGGCGCCGGATTGACATTTTGGCGGAGAGAAAAGCCGTGGGCGATTGGCTCTCTGCTGCCTGGCGTGGTGGCCCCGCCCGGATCGACAGATCAACACGGGCGCATTTTTCGGCAATCGCTTCGAAGTGTGCCGTGAAATGCACGATTCTCCAACATGTCGGAGCGCTTCGACAGGTTGGGTGATTTCGCCAAGAGCTTCCGTCAGGCTGACCTCTTCGGCTTGACCTCTTCGGCTTCTTCGGCTTCTTCGGCTACCTCTTCGGCTCTTCGGCTACCTCTTCGGCTCTCGCGATGGCGCGGAACCGATGAGGACTTGCGCTCCGCGCGATTGACGTAAACGGAGTGGCTATTTCCCTCGCGCAGGAACTCGCAGCCATGCGTTCAAGATGCCGGATCAGGTCGATTCGCTTCATGCCGCCGGTAGCGCGAAGGTCTCGCGGATTACGGTGGCGCCTTCGAGAGACTGTTCTGCCAAGACGCGGTTCGCCTCGAGAACCAGCGCGACGGCCTCATTGAGGTTC
>JBAUOG010001242.1:0-2791 GCA_049579625.1 Bryobacteraceae bacterium | reverse complement strand
GACCAACGCAGGCCTCTGGGTTTGAGAGACCCCTGACAGCCTTTCCACCATGTAGAAGATCGCAGGCACCAGGAAGATGCCCAGGAAGCTCGCCGCGACCATTCCGCCGATCACTGTGGTGCCCATGATCTGCCGCGCGACCGCGCCCGCCCCGCTGGCCGTCCAGAGCGGCACGCATCCCAGGATGAATGCGAGCGACGTCATCAGGATCGGCCGCAGCCGCAGCCGCGCGCCTTGCATCGCCGCCTCCGCCAGCGGCGTCCCTTTCCCGAGTTCTTCCCTTGCGAACTCCACGATCAGGATCGCGTTCTTCGCCGCTAGCCCAATCAGCATGACCAGCCCGATCTGCGAATACACATCGTTCTCGATTTGCACCATGTACGCCGGCAGCAGGTGACTGAGCACTGTTCGCCGCAGCCACAGCACTCCGAACGCCCCAAACACCGCCACGGGAGTGCTCAGCAGGACACTGAATGGCAGCGTCCAACTCTCATAGAGCGCCGCCAGAATCAGGAACACGAACAGCAGGGAGAACCCAAAGATCACGCCCGACGACACGCCCTCCTTCGCCTTCTTTTCCTGGAACGATATGCCCGAGTAATCGAAGCCCATCTCGGGCGGCATGGTCTGCGCGAAGGTTTCTTCCAGCGCTTTCATTGCCTGGTCGCTCGAGTATCCCGGCGCCGCCGCGCCGTTCAGTTGAGCCGAGCGATACTCGTTGAACCGCATTGTGAACTCCGGCCCCGGACGCGGCTCGAACTTGGTCAGCGCAGATAGCGGCACCATGTCGCCGCTCGCGTTGCGTACGTAAAACAGGCCCACATTCTCCGGCCGAGTGCGGTACTCGCCCTCGGCTTCGATGTACACCTGCCACTGCCTTCCGAAGCGGTTGAAGTAATTGATGAACAGCCCGCCCATGAAAGCCTGGATGGTGCGGTATACGTCGTTGATCGCGACACCCTGCTTGATCACCTTGTCGCGATCTACGGTCACGAACTGCTGCGGCACGCTCGGCAAGAACGTCGTTGTCAGGGTACCGATCTCCGGCCGCTTTCGCGCCGCCGTCATGAACGTGTTCACATTGTCAGCAAGGAACTGGACGTCACCGCCCGACCGGTCCTCCAGCACGAACGTGAACCCGCCCGATGTTCCCACCCCCGGAATCGCTGGAGGCGAGAAGCTGAACGCCACGGCCTCCGGGAGCCTGCTCAATTGCTGGTTCAGCCGAGCCTTGATCACCTGGAACTGCTTCTCGCGGGTCGTGCGATCGTCCCAGGGCTCCATGGTGATGAAGATGAACCCGCTGTAGCTGGTCCGCACCAGGCTCAGCAAGCTGAACCCCAGCAGGCTGGTGGTATAGCGAACACCTGGCGTTTTGGCGAGGATGCTCTCCACCTGCGTCACGACTTCACGTGTCCTCTCGAGCGACGCCGTGTTCGGGAGCTGGATGTTTAGATAGAAGAAACCCTGGTCCTCGTCCGGTACGAAGCTCGTCGGCAACTTGTTTCCGATCATCAACCCCGCGATGCCGAATCCGGCCAACAGAATCAGCGCGACAGCGCTCTTCCTCAGCAACGCTCCTGAGATGCGCACGTATCCGTCGGTCGCGCGCCCGAAAATCCGGTTGAACCAGTCGAAGAACCGCCTCAGCAGGCCGCGGCTTTCAGTCTTCGGCCTGAGCAGCAACGCCGCCAGCGCCGGGCTCAGCGAGAGCGCGTTAAACGCCGACAGCACCACCGCGATCGCAATCGTCAGCGCGAACTGTTGATAGAGTTTGCCGGTGATGCCCGGTATGAACGCCGTAGGGATGAATACTGCCGACAGCACCAGCGCGATGCCGATCACCGGCGCCGAGATTTCATCCATCGCCTTGAACGCGGCCTGCTTTGGTGTCAGCCCGCCTTCAATGTGCCGCTCGACAGCTTCCACCACCACGATCGCGTCGTCCACTACCAGCCCGATCGCCAGCACCAGCCCGAATAAAGACAGCGTGTTTATGGAGAACCCGAACAGGGGGAAGAACACGAAAGTCCCCACCAGCGACACCGGCACAGCAAGAAGCGGGATGAGCGTCGCACGCCACCCTTGCAGGAACAGGTACACCACCGCGATCACCAACACAATGGCGATTCCCAGTGTAACCACGATCTCTTTAATGCCCTCGTTTACCGCAAGGGTGGTATCCACCGGCACAACGAAATCCAGGTCGTCCGGAAAACGCCGCTTTTGCTCCGTTAATAGCTTCTTGACGCCCTCGGCCGTGTTAACGGCGTTCGACCCGGGCAACTGGTAAACGGCGATGATCGCTCCGGATTTGCCGTTCAGCCGCCCTTCGATACTGTAGTCCTGCGCCCCGAGTTCAACCCGCGCCACGTCACGCACCCGCACGATGCCCGTGTCTGGCGTCTCCCGAACGACAATGTTTTCGAACTCCTCAGGGGACGTCAACCGCCCTGGGCGCGGACCGAGACCGTGAACTCTTGCCCCCGCGGAATCGGCTCGCTGCCGACCTGGCCGGCGGGGTTTACCGTGTTCTGCGCCTGAATTGCGCTGACGATCTCCGGTACCGTGATTCCCAGTTTCGCCAGCTGGTCAGGCTTTACCCATAGCCGCATCGCGTACTGCCCCGCACCGAACACCTGAACGGTTCCGACGCCCTTAACTCTAGTGAGCGGATCGACCAGGTTGATATAGGCGTAATTCGCCAAAAACCGAGCATCGTGAGTGTTGTTGGGAGAATACAGTGCAATCAGCATCAGCGGGGCCAAAGTCGATTTCTGCACCGTTACGC
>JBAUOG010001241.1:0-4273 GCA_049579625.1 Bryobacteraceae bacterium | reverse complement strand
CTTCGGTATAGATGGGAGCAAACACAACTTCCGCGGTGACCGGGCCGTTAGTGCCGGCCGTCCACGCCAGCGGGAAGCCGATCAACGGCTGATACTGCGGCTCAACCATCGCGGCATAGAACTTCTTCAGTTGCCAGCTGCGGCCGAACGGGCCCCATTTTTCCTCTTTGGCGTTGATCCCATATTCCTTCAGCCGGCTGACAACCCAATTGGCGGCCGCGAAATAGTTAGGCGAGTTCGTCAGCCGTGGGCCGTTGAGGTCGGTGAGGTAGAACAAGGTATCCATGACCTTGGAATTGTCCCGCTCCTCGGCGCGGATACGATGCATCGTATAGAGGTCGACTTTCTCTTCGGCGACCAGAGAAAGCGGGAGAAGCATGGCTGTCAAGACGGCCAGTGGAGCAGAGTAACGTTTTTGAAGCATAGAGCGAAAAGGTATTTCGGATAACCGGGCGCGGAGACGTTGGGCCCTCAGACGTGTTGTCCTGTAATGAAGAAGGGCGGACCACGGTGCGCCAATGTTACGACAAGGTTCAAAAAAGCATTTGGAGGCAAAACGGATGACAGAGAAAGCAACATTCGGAGCGGGCTGTTTTTGGGGCGTCGAGGCGACGTTCCGGGAGATTCCCGGTGTGATTGATGCGGTCGTAGGCTACGAGGGCGGTGCGCTTCAGAACCCTACGTACAAACAGGTTTGCACCGATGCCACCGGTCACGCGGAGGTGGTGGAAGTAGAATACGATCCCACCAAGGTGGCCTACGAACAGTTGCTGGAAGTGTTCTGGAACGCCCACGATCCCACGCAGGTTAATCGCCAGGGGCCGGATTGGGGGACGCAGTATCGGACCGTGATCTTCTATCACTCGCCGGAACAGGAGCGGATTGCACGGGCCTCGAAAGCCGAGTTAGAGACATCCCGACGGTTCAAGAAGCCAATTGCGACGCAAATTGTCCCTGCGACGACGTTCTGGCGGGCCGAAGAATACCACCAGCGGTACCTGGAGAAGCGTGGTCTCCGGCACTGCCAAATTTAGGCTAGTTTGTCGATGATCGACAGGTAGCCAGCTCCAAGTTATTCTCGCAGCTGCTGATCGCCAAGGGGCTGAGCCTTCACGGGGCGACATTACATCATTCCCTAGTAAATCGATGGAATATAAATAGTCTTGCTAAACTGGATTTCATTATGACCATGAACCAGGGACAAGACATGGCGGTAAAGGCTGGTTAGCGGAATCCGCTCTCATGAGTTTCGCTTCGCAATAATCGTCGCTCCGCGCGAAGATACGAAGATTAGTAATACACTGTGCCTGCGTGTTACCATCACGCGCAAGAGCGCATTATGTTACGAAGAGCGCTAATCGCGCTGCTGTTTGCGGGGTTGTTTCAGGCCGGCATGCGGGCCGCGGAGCCGGTGCGGTTGATTCTCGATACCGATATCGGTAACGACATTGACGACACACTGGCGCTGGCACTGATTCACGCCCTGGAGAACCGGGGCGAAGTGCAGCTGCTGGCGGTCACGATCACCAAAGACAACCGCTACGCCGCTCCGTTTGTCGACTTGATGAACACGTTCTATGGCCGGCCGGACATCCCGGTCGGCGTCGTCAAGGATGGGAAGACCAAGGACACCACGGCGATGATTCAGGAGCCATCGGAACGGAAGAACACTTCCGGGCAATATGTTTATCCGCACCGGTTGCGTGATGGAGCGGAAGCCCCCGAAGCGGTATCGCTACTGATACGTGTATTGAACGAACAGCCTGACCAGTCGGTGACCATCGCTCAAATTGGTTTCAGCACGAATCTGGGGCGTCTGCTGAAGGCCCCCGGCGGGCGCGAGCTGGTGCAGAAAAAGGTGAAGCTATTAAGCCTGATGGCCGGGAGCTTTTCCGAAGATCCAAAGCCGGAGTACAACATCTACACCGATGGCCATGCCGCCAAGGAGCTACTGGCAGACTGGCCGACGCCGATGATCTTCAGCGGATTTGAAATCGGCTTAAAGGTCTTGTTCCCCTACAGCGCCATCGAGCGAGACTTTAGCTATGTTCCGAACCATCCTGTAGCGGAAGCATTCAAGGTGTTTGCGAAACCGGGCGAGAATCGCGCCAACTACGATTCGACCGCTGTGTTGGAAGCCATCCGGCCTGATCATGGGTATTTCGAGCTATCCGCACCCGGACGCGTGACTTTGGGCCCAAAAGATGTGACAGTGTTCACACCGGATCCGCAAGGGAATTCCCGTTACCTGATCCTGAAGCCGGAGAACGTAGCGCGTGTCGAGGAGGCGCTGGTGATGCTGTCCAGCGAGCCGCCGCAAGCTGTCAAGATCACAACCATCTCACGTCGGGTCACCTTTTAATCGACGAAGAGGAGCCAAAGGCGCGCGGGGCAAGCCAATTATGCAGCGCCAATCTGCTTAAGTAAGGCACCGACGTCGAAATAGATTCGGCCCGCAGTGATCTGCCGGTCCACCGAATCGTATTCATAGACTGAGCAACCCGGTAGCACAACGTGGGCGCCCGTTGCAGAGCGGCCGGCAAAGGGACCGTTGTGTTCGGCTTCGAAACTCCATTCGACAACAACCACATCTTGTCCGAAAATCATGTTCTTCGCGATGTGACGGTTTCCGGGGAAGCCGATGATGAAGCGGCGAACAAACTGCTCGCGGACCGCCGCCTTCCCGTTCATGAGCGTTCCCGGAATCTGAATTGCCACACGTTCTGCGTAGTAGGACATGATATGTTCCTCGTCCGTTCCTTGCCACGCTCTGGAGTATTCGTTGATGAACGCCTGGACCTCGGTAATCGAACCCAGTGCGGTAGAAGCTGCCATCGCTACCTCCTTTGATCGATATACTGTATCCCGAAACGCCCCCAAAGGTGCGAGTTGAGCGCCCTAAATGTGCTCGACCCGGCATACTCCAGAGCGTCTCCGCTGCAAGACAGGTAAAATCAAAGGAATGGCTCAAGCTTCGTCGCAGGCCCTGCCGGCATCCACGCCGGCCCGGTCACCCTATCTCGTTCTGTTCGTTTCCTGGCTGATCCCCGGGGGCGGGCATTTTCTGCTCGGCCGCCGCGGCCGTGGCGCGATTATTTTTCTCGCAGTGCTGGTGTCGTTCGCCTTCGGTTTGATGATGCGCGGTGCGATGTTCCAGCCGAAAAGCGGCGACCTGTTGACGACCCTGATCCAATATGGCGGCTTTGTGGCCGATTTGGCCTCGGGTCTGTTTTACCTTCTATCGGTCTGGCTGGGCTATTCGCAGGAAGACATGGCCGGACACTCGCACGACTACGGCGCCAAGTTCCTGGTCGCGGCTGGGTTGCTGAACATTCTTGCCATGGTGGACGCCTGGGAAATATCGACGGGCAAGAAAGACTAATCTCATGAAGCTATCTCATTTTGAAGCGGCGCTCCTGTTTGCCTTAGTGTCGTCGGTGGTCCTAGGCGTGGTCACGAAGAAAACGGACCATGAGCGTGTCCGTTATGGCCTGTACTGTTTCGGCTCCTTTATGGCGGCCTTGTTCGGCATTGCCTGGGTGATGCACTTCCTGCACGGTTAATCTGACCGCCTTACCCTGATGAAGAAGTTCTACATTGAGACGTTCGGCTGTCAGATGAATGCGCACGACTCCGAGAAAGTCGTGGGCACGCTGCTGGCGGAGGGATACGCACAGGTGGAAACGCCCGAAGAGGCGGAGTTGGTTCTCTACAACACTTGCAGTATCCGCGACAAGGCCGAACAGAAGGTCTTCCACCGGCTGCAACAGTTCAAGCGTGACGCGGGCAAGGGGAAGGTATTTGGCGTGCTCGGTTGCGTGGCGCAGCAGGAAGGGAACCAGATCTTCGAACGCGCACCGCATGTAAGCCTGGTGGCGGGATCGGCCAGCTACGCGAAGCTACCTGAGATGCTGGTGCAACTGGAGGCGGGTAACCGGCGAGTGACCGGCCTCTCCTTCGAACGCGACGATGCGTTTGAGACGCCATTTGCGAAACGCGACAATCCGCACAGGGCTTACATCAACATCATTGAAGGATGCGATAAATCTTGCGCCTACTGCGTGGTGCCCTTCACGCGAGGGCCGGAGCGCAGCCGCACCAGCCAGAGCGTCATGCGAGAAATTGAGCAACTGGCGCGGGAAGGGTACACCGAGGTCCAACTGCTGGGGCAAAACGTCAACAGCTATCACGACCCTACATTTGGGGGCTGGGACTTTGCAACACTGCTGGAACATGCGGGACAAGTGCCGGGCATACGTCGCGTGCGCTTCAC
>JBAUOG010001240.1:0-2394 GCA_049579625.1 Bryobacteraceae bacterium | reverse complement strand
GCCCTGCTCTACCCCGGCGTGGCCATGCTGGAAGCATTAAAGAACTACTCCGTAGGCCGCGGAACGGATGCGCCGTTTGAGCAAGTTGGAGCCGACTGGATCAAAGGCGTTCCACTGGCTGAGTTGCTGAATGGCCGCTATATCCCGGGCGTGCGCGTTTATCCGACGCAATTCCGCCCCACCGCGTCCAATTTTGCGGGCCGGGAAGTGGAGGGTGTCCGCTTGGTTGTCACCGACCGTGAATCGTTCGACAGTGTTCTGTTCGGTCTCGAGCTCGCCGCCGGGCTACAAGGCCTGTTTCCAGGACATATCGATTGGGTGGCCTGCAAGTTTCTGATCGGGAACCAGCGCGTCATCGACGATCTGAAAAACGGGGTAGACCCTAAGGTGATCGCGATTCGTCTCCAGCAAGAAGACCTCGCGCAGTTTGCTGTGCGACGAAGAGCATTCCTTCTGTATTAAATACCGCAGCCGCTGTTTTGGCCGTGGCGCCTGCGACCGTCTATCTCTTCCGGTTGCAGCCATTGGGCGAATCGTTCTCGTCGTATTTCGGCGAAGTTCCACTCAGCCCCTCGTATCCGGCAGTTCAATCTTTTCGCGATCTAAACGTTGAATCCCCAGTGTATCGAAATCGCAAACAATGCATAAAAACGCAGAGCGGCGCTATTGGCTTCAGCTTCGCATTTGTAACTAATTACCTTTAGCTATAACTGAACTGGTAGTTATACCTGCGCTGCGATTCTCACCTCTGCTAGTAGACATTACAAAAAGCCTGTTATATGAATCATTTAATACGAATCGCTTTTGTCCTAAGTAGAGGATTTATAGGTTAAACGCTAAACGCGGATTGAAACGGTCCGCGATACTTTGATCCAGAGCAACGACCAGCTAAGACCTGTGGGGGTACAAACAATAAACACTAGATAAATGCATGGTCCCCTTCTCTGGGCGCAGGGGATGTCGGGCGTCGGAAAAGGAGTCCAATATGGATCTTTCAGGCTCCACGCTACGAGTCCGCAGCGTGGCTGTGCTGTTCGTGTTGGTCTGTGTTCTGCCGCAAGCGCAGGCACTGCCTTCGTTCGCACGGCAGACTGGCCAGAGGTGTTCCGCCTGCCACGTAGGCAGCAGTTGGCCCCAGCTCACACCTTGGGGTCGATTCTTTAAACTTTCCGGATACACCGCGGGAAAGAACCTCTTCGATAAAGAGGGCGTCAACTTTGTGCCGGTGGGTATGTTCGGCCAGGCCGGGGTGACTTGGGCGGCACATCCGAATGACGCTTCCGGGCAGAACGTGATCCCGGGGACGAAGTCTGTGGATGCCTATGAGTTCACGGGTGAAGTCGGTACGAAGCTTACCAATTTTCTTGGGCTTTTTTATGAGTACCAAGTTGGCAACACGTTCCCTGGTTGGAAAGGGACGGGTGGTCCGGTGGATATTCGGGCTGTGCACTTCTTTCATCTCGGCGGCAACGAAATTCTCGTCGGGGTAGATAGCAACAACAACCCTACCGTTCAAGACGTATGGAACTCTACGCCGGATTGGGGCTATCCGTTCTATTCATCGCCTTCGGCCCTTGGCGGGCCTGCCAGCCCAATGATCGAGAATTTGGGCGCACAGTGTGCAGGCGTCGGCGCCTACGCGCTGATAAACAGGCAATTCTATGTCGAAGCGTCGTTCTATACCGTCGCTACCAACTTCTTCCGGTGGATGAGTGCCGGAACGAATTTCGCAGCTGGCGGACAGACCTATCTGAAGGGCGAGAATCCATACTGGCGGGCGTACTGGACTAAAGCGCGCGGGCCGCAATCCTTCATGATCGGAACCTTTGGGATGCACGCCAACGTTTATCCCGACAGCTCAAGTCCAAGTGGCCCTGCCGACACCTTCACGGACTACGGCTTTGACACCCAATATCAATATCTAGCCACCACTCATAAGGTCACTCTCCGGGGAAGCTATATCTACGAGCACCAGGCGTGGAATGCCGGCTATCCCCTTGGAAACTCGGCGACCCCGTTTGGCAACGTGAAGGCGCTCAATTTGAACGGCAGCTATGCGTACGGCGATAACTGGGTCTTCTCGGGCGGGTATGTGATGACAAACGGGAACAACAACTCCGCCCTTTACTCGGCCAGCGGTCCTTCGGGTGAGTTGCTCACGACATCGCCCAAAACGTCCGGTTACACCTTGGAGGTAGCTCGTAAATTCACTCAAAACATTCAGCTTATAGCGCAGTATCAGGGCTTCGGCCGGTTCAACGGCCGCCGGTACAACATCGACGGTATGGGCAGAAATGCTCGCGACAACAATACGTTTTGGCTCAGCGTGTTTTTTGCGTTCTGATTCGGAAGGAGAAGTCATGAGGATTCTCAAGCAAGCGAAATATTCATCGG
>JBAUOG010001239.1:0-3050 GCA_049579625.1 Bryobacteraceae bacterium | reverse complement strand
GGTTAGCGGAAAAGGGATATAAGCGAGATGAACTCCCTAAGCTGGGTCGGCTTCCGACAGATCTGCCAAATCCGCTGGCGATTGCGTCCATGGCGATACGGTATGGAGGGCGAGACCCTTCCGTTCTGCTGGTGTCGGAAGGCATTGGGTCACAGAAATGGCATGGGCGGGTGGCCATGCTAGTAAATGAACACACCGTGAGCGCTGGCGAGATGGTGGCGGCATTCGCATCCGAAAACGGTCTCGCGAGGATTGTTGGTTCGGAGACAGCGGGTCGATTGATCCCGGGATCGGGATTCAAAGTCGGTCGCGGCTACAGGCTAATCATGCCAAGAGCTGAATACATAACCTGGAAAGGCCATCGGTTCGAAGGTGCGGGTATTAAGCCTGATGTTCAGGTTATGTGGTCCCCCCAAGCGTTTGCCAGCGGTCGGGACAATCAGATGGAAGCTGCCGAGGAAGTAGTAAAGGATCTATAGGAGAAGCCTCCGTCGCTACGTTTACTGGTGGGCCCCCTCATCTCGGGAGCCGCAACGGCGCCTGTTCACCGAAGCACGACTGGATAGTAGCTCCAGTCCCAAGGTACACGCCGCACGCTCATCGAGTACTGGCCGGCTTCCAGACTTGTGAGGTCGATCTTTACTGAAAACGCCGTTGTACCATCGCGGATCCTCGCTTCCGCCCTGGTCGATATCACAGCCTTGTGAGTCTTCTCCAGCTGGAATTCGTATGTTCCAGCCTTGCTGCCCACTGGAAGCTGAATCACTAGTTCGAGAGGTTTTCGGTCCAAGTAGATCGGTTGTTCGGCCTGAGCCTGTTCGCCGGAACGAGGCATGGATTCGATGTCGACGAGCTTCTTCGCATATGCGACTTCGGCATTCTGGGGGCGATTTAGACTGGCTTGTCGCCTGAGGAAGAACAGACCAAAAGCGATCGCGGCAACCGCCGCGGCTAGTCCCCAGATCACGACCAGGCGCCGATTTCGGGCATGTCTCATCGCCTGGGACCGAAAGCCCAGAAACTCGCGATAGCATTCCGAGCAATGCGTTACGTGATGCCAGCTCTGGTGGGCTTCGATGTCCTCGTCCAGAGGACGTGCAGCGAGCTCGCTCAAGACGGCTTCGCCGGGGCACCCTTTCCTTTCTGGATTGGGGTGTTCCTTGAGGATCGAATCTTGAAGACGCTTTCTGAGCCTGTCGTATTGCGATTCGGGAGACTCGTTAGAGGGCATCAGTCCATGTAATTATGGCACTGAACGTAAGTCAGTTTACAGGCCATTTAATCTTCTACCAGGAGATTCCCGCAGCCTTCACGGCTTTTCGCATTCCCCGATAGAATTGCTGAGTGATTGTGTTACGCAGTGCCCCGAACGGTCCGTAAACTCGTGGGCCGGGCAGTCCCGCAGCATCATTGGCACCATCTCCCTTACATTTTCGAGTCCGAGCCTGTCGAGTTCCATTAAAATTCGGTCTAGCGTGTCTTTCGCCTCGAGCGCCGCGACAAAATCAAATTGATCTTGAAGTGAATGCAACGTGTCCGCAAATAGCTCGACCTCGGATTTGCGGCGCGCGCGCCGGCCCCCAACGCGAAGATCCTCAGCGTGCCAGTGAGCGCTGACGCCCAGATTCCCACGGTTCGTCCTCCAGAGTGAATGGACAGCGTTCTCTGTGATCTCCGACACCCTCCATTGATCATTCAACACTCGGGTGGCTATTCGACGCAATGGATCAGCCACTGGTACGACTCCGTGTGCAAACCAATCTGGATGAATGAGACTTCCTTCGCAATCGGTATCACTGATGCAAATGGGAACGATCGCGTCGGCTGTGTCCTCGTCGAAGTCGAAGGGAATCGTCACTACCGCCATGCATTGTCCTCAAAGACCTTCGCACTCAGCTCTAAGGCCAGCACGACTCGTAAAGGAATAGAGGCGGAAAAACGGCAGAATGTTACGTCAGATTCTAAAAAACGAAATGAATTACCTCCTGGCTGGAGCGCAATCTTTTTGGGGAATCATTTCTCGTCGATTCGTGTTTAAACTCAAGAATAAGGGCGCTGTTGCCCAATAACTTTTTCCACATTTCCACAGCAGTTGACTGCCCTGCTACTGGATTAACACAGGAACATAAAGGGTAAAGATGTACGCCCCTACAATGCCGTCCGATCGCCCCCAGAATACCGAAAAACGCTTTGTCAACCGCCCCTTCCTGACCGAATGGGCTTCGTTTTTTCAAAAGCTTTTTCCGCGACCCACTGCCGAAACACTCGACGCGGCATCTAAGGCGCCCCTTAAATGCCGAGCGGGCTTTGTAAGACAGCGGCTGACGTGGCTGCCTGCGGTGGGCGGCTTCGAAAGAAGTGACACAAAAGCTGGTCCAAGATGTCACCAACGCCCATTCCCACGGCTTACAGAACGTAGGCCGCACAAAAGATCTATCAACCAAGACGGTCTGCAATGAGGCGGGTTAAAAGCCCGGAGAGCAGGAATGCCAATAGAGATAAACAGTGACACAATCGCTGAGGCGGTCGTGATTCGCCTCAAGGACCCGGCCGTCATAGCTCTGCGGCTCCTCACATTGAATCAAGCGGCCACGTACCTCGGGCTGAGCCCGGACGCCCTCAAAGCAAAGGTGCACATGGGCAGAGTCCCGACGGTGGATATTGACAAGAAGCTCCGCTTCGACAAATTCGACCTGGATCGAATGATCGAACAGAGCAAGAGGACTGCCTAAGATGGCACGAAACCGCAACAGACGAGGTCAAGGCTCAATCTATCAGCGAAACGGCGTATGGTGGTGTGACTATTCGGTTGATGGAGTGAGAACCCGTGAGTCCTGCGAAACCGCGGACCGAGATGAAGCTCTCGCTTACTTGCAGCGGAAGCAAGGCAGGCTGGCTTCCGGCGAATTGCTAGCGCCGAATCGTGTGAGGGTGTCCGATCTTCTCCGACTCGTGCTCGAAGACTACGAGGTACACAAAGTCGCCCAATTCTACATTTCATCATTAAAGGTCAAGTCAATACTAGGCCCCAAACTGGGCGATATCAAGGC
>JBAUOG010001238.1:0-35075 GCA_049579625.1 Bryobacteraceae bacterium | reverse complement strand
GCTGAAGCCGATGACCGCCCTGGTTGTGGAGATTGACGAAACGCTTGCTGCGCGGGACTTGGCCGATACGGACGATTTCCGTCAACTCATCTCCCGCGCCGGTAATCTCCTCGATCCCGCTGAGGCGAATCACGGTTTCGCCGAGCACTACTCCGATGTGATTCAACGGGACTCGAGTGTGGCTTACCTGCACGTCCAGATTATCCGGCAAATTCATAAAACAGCGTGAGCAGCGGGTTATGCGATCGTTACACCACCGTTCCAACCAGACGGCCGATGCCAGCTGTGACGGCCATCGCCAGCGCACCCCAGAACGTAACGCGTAACGCTCCCGGCAGCACCTTGGCGCCACCGGCATAGGCGGCGAGCCCTCCCAGAAGAGCAAGGAACACAAGTGATGTCACGGAAACCAGCGCGATGAGACTCGCTACTGGAACGAAAGCAGTCACCAGCAGCGGCATGGCAGCTCCCGCTGCGAAGCTGGCTGCGGACGCCAACGCGGCCTGAATGGGGCGCGCCCGCGTGGTATCAGAAATGCCCAGTTCATCGCGAGCATGAGCCGCCAAGGCGTCGTGTGCCATCAACTGCTCGGCAACCTGCTTAGCCAGCGCAGGAGTAAGGCCACGGGAGACATAGATGGCTGCCAGCTCTTTGTGCTCGCCCGCGTTGTCAACTCGTAGTTCCGTGCGCTCGAGCGCGAGTTCCGCCTCTTCGCTGTCTGCCTGCGAGTGCACAGACACGTATTCGCCGGCAGCCATCGACATCGCTCCGGCCACCAGGCCGGCGATGCCCGCCACCAAGGTGCTGCTGTGCGTGCCGTGCGCCGCGGCAACGCCGAGAACGAGGCTAGCGGTGGACAGGATGCCGTCGTTTGCACCCAGTACCGAAGCTCGCAGCCAGGCGATGCGGTCCGTCCGGTGCTTTTCCTTCATAACGAGTGGCATCCCACAATGGTAAATGGCTCATAGCGGCTGGGCCACAACGGGGTATGAAACAGGGCGCGAGACGCTGGGGCTATGATGAACGCCGGAGCGAATCGACGAGGCGTCGATTGCGGGCCGGGGGCCCACCCTACAACGGATTGCTGCCGAAGATGAGCCAGTTACAGATCGTGGCGAAAGGTGGGTCAATTCTGAATCCGGTCACCCTAGGCGACACCATTCATCAGGGACAATTGCTTATGGAAAGATCCGCAACCGGACCGAGATTGATCATCGTATGCGGGTTGCCGGGATCGGGTAAGACAACACGGGCCAAGGTGCTGGAAAGCAGGCTCCGCGCGGTTCGCTTCGCTCCCGACGAGTGGATGGATGTTCTTTCGGTTAGCCTCTACGATGAAGAAATGCGCGGGAGGATCGAGGCGCTGCAATGGAAACTCGGTCAGGAACTCCTCGGGCTCGGTCTCACGGTAATCATCGAATGGGGCACTTGGGGAAGGGCCGAACGGGATGCCTTGCGGCTCGGAGCCCGAGCCCTTGGCGCCGCCGTTGAGTTGCATTATCTCGCTGCGCCTCCGGATGTCCTGTTCGAGAGGATTCAACGCAGGGGCATGGAGATTCCACCTATAGAACGGGACACGGTGTTCCGATGGGTCGAGATGTTCCAAGCGCCGACACCGGAGGAGATGGCGCTCTTCGACGAGCCTTGGGCTTCAGATTTGGCCTTCGATCGAGAGTGAACGCTACTGCTGACTCCGCGCGGAGAGCCGCACCGCCGCCCGCTTCTGGATCGCTTCGCGCTCCTGCGCGCTGAACGTCATCAGACCCATCCCAGCCTGCCGGTAATCGGCCCTTCCCCAACGTGCTTTCATGATTCCGGCCGCAGAGTGCTCCGTGTTTCCCAGCAACACATGTCCCAGTTCATGGGCCATGGCGTGGCCAAGCATGGTCGCCAGGGCGACGTCGCCCGTCTTGCTCACCCGTTCAAATCGATCGTAGAAAATGGTGGCATGCACGCCAGACCGCGCATCGGGGAAAGAGATCCCCAAGGCACCCGGAAGAGCGCGCTCTGGGAAGTCACGCACCATCCGGAGAACAAGGTAGTCGCGGGTGTCGCGGGGCTGGTTCCGGGCGCCTGGCGCGGCGGCGTGGGAATCGACTTCGTGCGCTTCCGGCGCGTCGGCTGCGCCGAATTGCCAAACCGCTTCCATCCCCGCCGTTGCCAGGATCCGGCCTGCTTCTTCCGTCGCCTCGTGTAGATCCTTCGCCGAGACTCCGGCTAAGTCATAAACATGGACGGCAACGGGTTGCCGGTCAACTCCATTGGACTGGCGGCCAGCCGCGTACAACTCGCAACCGGCTGCGAACAGAATTCCCAGCGCCAACTGCGATTTCAAGTACCTTTTCATGGGGTGACCTCCTTGGGCCACCCCGAGGGTCGATCAGGTCAGCGGGGGTCTCCATAGCCCGCAACTGGTCTGATCATGGAAAGCATCTGTCGGGGAAAACGAATGAAATCAAAGGAATTACTCGAGATATGTCCTGCTATTTCGGGCAGGCTCGGGTGGCATCCGGGCCAATGGACAGAGGGCTGTTTTGACAGCGACAGACGGGACACTTCGGGTGTACGCTCAGTCAGCGTCGTGGCACAGCCCTTCAGGCTGTGGTGGCCCGGTGCTGCCAGCTTGATAAGCGCATCGGGCGGGCATATGATTCAGGTAGGGCAGGCGGGTGCGGGGAATGGAGCAGCAGCGATCCGCCGCTTTCCAATTTGGCGCCTTTCAGCTCGACGTCCTGAACGGGGAGCTGCGGAAATACGGAATCAAGATCAAGCTGCAAGAGCAGCCGCTGCAGATTCTTGTGCTGCTGCTGGAGCATCCCAGCGAAGTGGTGACGCGGGAACAGATCCAGCACAAGCTGTGGCCTCCCGATACTTACGTCGATTACGACAACGCGATCAATAGCGCGATGCGCAAGCTGCGCGAGGCGCTGGGCGATGACTCCGAACATCCGCAGTTCATCGAGACGATGGCGAGACGCGGGTACCGGTTCATTGGGCACATCGAAGCGCCGCATCGGGTAGAAGAATCGGCGTCGGCTCCGCCGGAGCCTCCAGCCGCAGCGGCCGTTCCGGAAAGATCCGGAAAGGCACTCGTCGCGGCACTGTGCGGAGCAGTTGTTCTTTTGGCCGCCGTAGCGGGCTGGTGGCTGTTGAGACCGCGCCTGGACACAAATGCGGGCGCGCTGGTTCCCGCGCCGCTTACCTCCGCGCCCGGTTGGGAAATGTGGCCGAGTCTTTCGCCGGACGGCAATCAAGTGGCGTATGGGTGGGACCAGGGAAAGGGTGAGCGTCAGTACCACATTTTTGTGAAGCTGATTGGGGAAGGAAAACCTGTGCAGCTGACCTCGGACCCGAAGCCCGAGTTTTGCCCAGCCTGGTCTCCGGACGGCGGCACCATCGCATTTTCTCGATCTCCCAACATTAACGCGCCGGCCACCGGGATCTACACGATTCCGGCGCTGGGCGGCGCGGAGCGTCAAGTGGCGGAGGGCCGGTTCGGCTGCTTCATTTCGTGGTCGCCCGACGGGCGATTTCTGGCTGCGATCGAAGACCACCCGCCGACCAATTCCTCGTCCCTGGCACTTGTCCGGATTGAAAACGGCGAAAAGCGTGCCCTAACTCAGCCGCCAGACGCGAAGACTTGGGATGTGGATCCGGCGTTTTCTCCGGACGGGCAGAAGTTGCTGTTCAAGCGGTACACGGGAGACTACCACTGCGGGCTGTATCTATTGGCGTTGTCCAAGGATTATCGGCCGTTCGGAGAACCGAGGCTACTGAGACAGGAGAGAGGCGACATTCTTGGTGCAACCTGGACGGCGGATGGAAGAGAAGTTGTCTACGCGGTCTCCGATGATGCCGGCCTTGATTATCACTTGATGAGAATCCAGGCTGAAGCTGGGTCGCAGCCACAACGGCTGACGTTTGCCGGTGAGCGCGCTGATCAACCGGCGATTGCGGCGCGTGGGAACCGGCTGGTCTATGTGCAAGCCCTGGACGATGCGGATATCTGGCAGGTTCATCCCGGTGAGCCGCCACGGAGCTTTATTTCGTCGACGCGCTGGGAGTCGGCTCCTCAATACTCGCCGGATGGGCAGCGGGTGGCCTTCGAATCGAACCGCACCGGCTCGATGCACGTTTGGGTTTGCGACGCGGACGGCGGGAACCCGGTGCAATTAACCCACTTCGATTCGGGCCACTCCGGCACGCCGCGCTGGTCGCCGGACGGACGCTGGATCGCGTTTGATCACCAGGAGGAGGACGGGTGGCGCGTCTATGTGATGGCAGCGGATGGCGGTCAGGTCCGCCGGCTGGCGGAGGAAAAGGGAGACGCGGCCATCCCGAGTTGGTCCGGCGATGGAAAGTGGATCTACTATGCCAGCAATGGGACCGGGCGCTACGAGATCTGGAAGCGGCCTGCGCAAGGCGGACCGGCAGTCCAACTGACGCACAACGGTGGATATGTTGCGTTTGAATCGCGCGATGGCCAGTCCTTGTATTACTCAAAGATGGATTCCCGAGGGCGGTGGTCGGTATGGGTGCTTCCTGTGGGAGGCGGTGAGGAGAAGCAAGTGCTGAAATCCGTTTTTTGGAGGAACTTCGCCCCGGCCGACGACGGAATCTACTACATACCAGAGACTGCCGCAGACGGCAGCACCTCAGTGCGATTTCGGAGCTTTGCGACGGGTCAAGATACGGAGATTGCCGCGATCAAGAATCCATACACGGGACTGACGGTTTCGCCGGACCGGAAGACGATTCTTTTCTCTGTAGGGGTTCGCACCGGCAGCAATGTCATGGTGGTGGACAACTTCCGGTAGTGGCGGTCTTGGGATTTGAGCGGAGGGAGTAATCGGTTCACGGCACAACCACGCTGAGTAAGTCGAGAACCCTTCGTGTCGTGTCAGAGGTCTTTGACCGGTCTTTGACCCCAGCGCCTCTTTCGATCCCCGGGTGTCGCTGACAATGAGGGATACTCGGACCGTAGTGGCGTTAAGTGACACATCACCGAAAACGAGCCAGGTCTATTTCCAACGCCTCGGGGAAATGACTCCCGCCGAACGCTTGCGCCTTGGTGCGGCGCTTTGGGAGGCAGCGCACTCTCTTCAATGGGCTGCGGCCCGCCGCAGGCATCCGGACGCTGACGAAGCCGAAATTGCTTTTCAAGTGGCAGTCACGCGTTTTGGAGCAGAACTGGCGCGGGCGGCTTATGGAAAGGCGTGATGTCGCCCGCCGAAGCGTTCGACATTCTACGCTCTGCGCTGGAGCAGGCCGGAATTCGTTACGCAATCGGAGGCTCTTGGGCGAGCACTGCTTTCGGTGAGCCGCGTTTGACAAACGGTGTCGACATTCTGGCGGAGGTGACGCAAGAAAACCTTGCTGTGTTACTGCGCCATTTGCCGGAGACGTTCTACGCGGATGCGGAGGAGGCACTGAACGCGATTCGTCGCGGGCGACCTTTCAACGTGATTCATATGCCCACCGTCCTGAAGTTCGATCTGTTTCCTTCCAGTGCATTTCCGCTCGGCAGTGAAGAATTGGACCGCGCTGTTTCATTGGAAGATACCGGGCTGTCGAAAGGGCCCGCGTGGTTTGTAACAGCAGAGGACATATTGCTCGCGAAATTGTATTGGTTCAAATTGGGCGGTGGGGTGTCCGAGGTGCAATGGCGCGACATAACGGGCATTGTTCGCGGATGCTCTGCGACGCTAGATCGGGCGTATCTGGAACGTGCCGCCTCCCAGTTGGAGGTTCTCGATCTGTTGCACCGATCGCTTGGGCAAGGCTAAGTCGCGCCGAAACGCATGGGAACGAAAGCCGAGACGGCTCTCGGCTCAGCAGGCTAACAGCCTGCGCCACGTTCGGTGCTGGAGCTTTCACACAGTCTCTGACGCGCGCGGCTCGCATAGGAGCTGTGATGTTGAAGGGAGTGGTTGAGATAATACGTGACCGATCTTCCGAAACGGCCCACTAAGGTTGGGGTGTCAAGCCACGACTTGTAACGCACGCCGGGCGGGCATATGATTCAGGTAGGGCAGGCGGGTGCGGAGAATGGAGCAGCAGCGATCCGCCGCTTTCCAATTTGGCGCCTTTCAGCTCGACGTCCTGAACGGGGAGCTGCGGAAACACGGAATCAAGATCAAGCTGCAAGAGCAGCCGCTGCAGATTCTTGTGCTTCTGCTGGAGCATTCCGGCGAAGTGGTGACACGGGAACAGATCCAACACAAGCTGTGGGCTCCCGACACCTACGTCGATTACGACAATGCGATCAATAGCGCCATGCGCAAGCTGCGCGAGGCGCTGGGCGATAATTCCGAGCATCCGCAGTTCATCGAGACGGTGGCGCGGCGGGGGTACCGTTTCATCGGGCACATCGAAGCGCCGCATCGGATAGACGAGGCGCCACCGCCGGCTTCAACGGAGCCTCCAGCCGCAACAGTCGTTCCGAAGAGATCCAGAAAGGGATTAATCGTGGGACTGAGCGGAGCGGCCCTTCTTTTGGCGGTTGCCAGCTGGTGGCTACTGAGGCCGCACTTAGGCGCAAATGCAGGTCCGCTGGTTCCCGTGCCGCTGACCTCGGCGTCAGGTTGGGAAAACGATGCGAGTATTTCTCCCGATGGCAACCAGGTCGCGTACTGGTGGGACCAGGGAAAGGGTTCGGGTAACGCCCATATTTTTGTGAAGTTGATCGGGGAGGGAAAACCCGTGCAACTGACCTTTGAGCCGAAGCCAGACTATTGCCCTTCCTGGTCTCCCGACGGCCGCACCATCGCGTTTGTTCGCGGCACCGACTTTCCGAGCCTCAACGTTATCAGGATATACACCATTCCGGCGTTGGGCGGCTCGGAGCGCCTGGTGGCGGAGGGCAGCTACTTCCTGGTCACGGGGCTCTCCTGGTCGCCTGACGGGCGATTTCTGGCTGTGTCGGAAAACCTTCCTGCGACAAGTTCCAGTTCGTTGGCGCTTGTTCCTGTCGAAGGCGGTGCCAAGGTTGTTTTAACCAAGTCGCCAGATTCGAAGACAGCGGATGCGAATCCGGTCTTTTCTCCCAGTGGCCGTCGATTGCTGTTCACGCGCTGTCTTGGAGACTCGCCCTGCGGGCTGTATCTGCTGGACTTGTCCAAGGATTACCGGCCTTCCGGAGAACCGAGACAGCTAAGACAAGAGCGCGGTTCCATATACGGCGCCACTTGGACAGGAGACGGAAGAGGGGTTGTCTACACAGTTTCCGAGGACTCCGGTCTGAATTATCACTTGATGCAAATCCGAGCCGAGACTGGGTCGCAGCCGCAACGCCTGACCTTTGCCGGTAATGCCTCTGAACCAGCGATTGCTCCCCGCGGGAACCGGCTGGTTTATACGCAGCACCTGACCGAAGTGGACATCTGGCAGGTTCACCCTGGAGAGCCGCCAACCAAGTTTATTTCCTCGACTCGCTGGCAGGAGGCTCCCCAGTTCTCGCCGGACGGACAGCGGGTGGCTTTTGCTTCCGACCGCTCTGGGTTGATGCAGATCTGGGTCTGCGATGCGGACGGCGGGAATCCCATCCGGTTATCTCATTTCGAGCTGGGATCCTCCGGCACGCCGCGCTGGTCGCCCGACGGTCGCTGGATTGCTTTTGATCATCAGGAGACGGGGGGTTGGCGCATCTATGTGATGGCGGCGGACGGCGGTCAGGTCCGCCGGCTGGCGGAGGAAAAAGGCAGCGCGGAGATTCCGAGCTGGTCCTATGATGGAAAGTGGATCTACTACGCCTCCAGCCAAACGGGCCGTTTCGAGATCTGGAAGAGGCCTGCGGAAGGCGGACCGGCAATCCAGTTGACGCACAACGGCGGTTGGGTCGCCTTCGAGTCACCCGATGGTCAGTCGTTGTACTACGGAAAGTCCGGTTCTGCCGGCGTGTGGATGCGCTCTCTTGGCGGAGGTGAGGAGAAGCTGATCCTGGAATCCGTTTCCGAACGGGCCTTCCTGCCCGTGGACGATGGGATTTACTATCTTGCCTCGATAGCCGCCGACTGGAGCACGACGCTGAGATTCCGCAGTTTTGCCACCGCTCATGAAAAGGAGATTGCGCGTATCAAATACGCATTCCAAGGCATAGCGGTCTCGCCGGACCGAAAGACGATTCTGTTTTCGGCGGCTGGCCGAACAGACAGCAACATCATGGTGGTGGACAACTTCCGGTAAGCACCGAGAGACACCGCTTCCTTAACGCACCGGCACCAGCAGCACCTTGCTCGTCACCGCCGCGAGACCGTCAAGAGAGTCCATAAAACCAGCCGAAAGCTCCGGTTCCGCGCGGAGATGCCACAGCAGCTCGGCATTTTTCCAGGCTGCCTCCCGTGCCGCGCTGACTTTCCACGCGGCAATCGTGTCCTCCAGATGAGAAACCGGCAGCAGCTCATCTCCCAGCAGACGGACATTCAACGTCTGTTTGGCGGAGTCAATCACGCTATCGAGCGTTGTATTTAGCGACGTGTAGTCGTTGTAGTTGGTTCCGCCATGTTGTGGAACAGTGCCGGTCGCTTGGCACGTTGCGACGAGCGCCAAAGGAAGGTCGTGATTGATGTGGGCGTTGATGCCGGCCAACGCGAATTGGATGCGCGCCGTTCCCATTTGCTCGCGGCGGTCGAACAGAACTTGCCAGCAATCGGGAGTTGACTGGCCGGAGAGCGCTGATTTCAGTGCGCCGAAGTACAGCTGCGCGAACTGCACGTCGAGTTCGGCCAGCCAGGCTGGATCCGTGAACCCGCCAGACACGATCCGGGCTTCAACGGCTTGGGTTTCCGCGCTGTAGAGCCAGTTGAACCACTTCAGCCCATCGACGTCGACACAGGTGTCTTCGATGGTCTGCATCGTATGGATGACGTCAGCCACCGAGTTAGGGGTCACCTTGACTGCGGCAAGGAGTATCGGATCATAGGCGAACATGCTTGGCCATTGTATCTGCTAAGTCGAGGCCAATGCGGCTCGCTCGCCCTCTAACTCAGCTGCTTCCAGCGCGGCTGCGTGAACATCCAGCGCCGATTCAACTTTGTCCGCTCCCGTCTTATTCGAACCGGTCTTAATCTCGTCGATGCGCTCAAGGGCGTCGGCGAGGGTCGTTAGAACCTTCTCCGCGCGAACGGCGTCCGGCTGCGCCGAAGCCTGGTTACCCTCGCCGATAAAGCCCCAGATTCCGACGATGGCGGGAACCTTGGGGAAGCGTGTTCGCAACTCGCGGCTCAGCGCCTTCGAGCGCGCCAGGGCGAACGGGGGCAAAGCGGAGATACAGATCACGTCGTCGGGAGCCGGACTGAGCGCCTGTAGCACCAGCATGGAACTCTCAATCGGGAGTGTAATGGTTGAATGCCCGCCCTGCTCCAGGAGTTGCGCCAGCATCGACGCGGTGATTGAATCCGCTTCATCGCTGGCGGGAACGCAAAGGATGCGCCCGGCGAATACTGGCATTGGTTGTATTTCGGTCTGTGGCTCAGACGGGGTCGCGGAACCGTCCTTGGCAGCCAGCACGAGCTCGGGTCGATAATCCGCGTATTCGGCAATCATCTCGGTGAAATTCAAGAAGATGAATTGCTCGCGATCATGATCGAGAGATCCTTCATGACGGTCGCGCTCGGCCATCGCCAGTGCCGGGATGAGGACCGAGTCATAGAGGCCCACCAACGGGTGGTCCTTAAGAAACAGCTCAGCGACATTGTGCGCCTCGGGGTGATCCAGCGCCAATAGCCTTTGGTAGAAGGCGGCGGCTGGTTCCAGAGCCGGTTCATCCCCCAACAAGATGTGAAGGAACGACAATTGAGGGAAATATCTGCCCAGAACGCCTGCGCAGACTGTGAGCGGAGTGGAAAGAATGAGGCCGGCCGGCCCCCACAAGATGGTCCAGAACACAGTCGTTACCAGAATCGCCAGCGGAGAGATTCCGGTGTTCGCCCCGTACAGCAACGGTTCGACAAGATTGCTGATGACGAGTTCCAATGTGGCGAACAACGCGACGACCAGTAAGGGCTGCACCCAGCCCGGAAACACCGCCAGCGAAAGCATGAGCGGGAAGGCCGCCGCAATAGGAGACCCTACATAAGGCACGATCCGCAGAACCGCGCCCAGTGCGCCCCAGAGTGCCGCGTTGGGGACGCCGATGAAGAAGAGACCGGTCGAAAAGAGAACTCCGAAACTGACGTTCACCAACAGCTGCATCAGCAGATACTTGCTGACGCGTTTCGCCGCATCGTCCAGTGCCACCGTCACCGTATTGAGCCGCTTGACGCCAGCGAGCCGGAGCAGTCGATTACGCAACTCCGACTTCTCAATCAGCATGAAGATGGTGAACACCAGAACCAGGCCAACCGTTGCCAAAGGTCTGACGATTGGCGTACCCAGATCCAGCAGGTACTGCAGGTCGCTGCGATCTGCCTGAACGATCTCCACCTGGCCCGGCTGAGTGGGAGTGCTTAAGACGGCGCGTTTGCCCCGTACCAGGATCGGGGGTGCGGGCGGCGGAAGCGCCTGAGTGCCGGAGATCTCCTGGCCGATTTCTTTCACGTTGTTCGCAGCTTGCCGCAGCGGACTCTTCGGCATGCGGAGGCCTTGAATTCTGGCATCGATGTTCGCGCGGTACTTCGGAAGATCGTTGGCGAGGCTGAACAGCTGGCCACCCAATACCCAGCCAAGCCCGACCGCGAAAGCGGATGAGACTAAGATGACGACCAGGACGGCCACGACACGAGGCAGATGTGCGCGTTGGAGCAAGCGCACTAGGGGAGTCAACAGGAATGTGAGGGTGAGTGCAACCGCAAAGGGGATGAGAACATCCCGTGCGAGGTACAACACTGCAACCGAGCCCGCCACCATAACGAAGAGCGTAAGCGCGGAACTGTCGGAGGCGCGGCGCGAAACGGCCATCTCAGTTGCACCCACCGGCCCGAAATGGCGAATTTCGTCTGGTATGACGCCCGGCGGTCACTATGCTCCGCCCGAAGTCCAATGTGCTCAACAAGGATCGTTGTCTCATCAGAGTGAGAAGAGCACTTGCCGGGCCAAGCGTCAAATTCGCCCAATGGTCCGAAGATTGAAGACACCCGCTACGAGTTTCGCATCGGCCCCAACCGAGCCAGTCGCAGGCTGTTCGACACAACCGATACAGAGCTCACTGACATAGCCGCGCTGGCCAGGATCGGGCTCAACAAAATGCCGAAGCTTGGATACAGCACGCCCGCCGCAATCGGGATGCAGATCACGTTATAGATGAAAGCCCAGAACAGGTTTTGCTTCATGATCCGCATCGCTCTTCGACCAATTGCCAGGGCTTCGCCGACGCCCCGAAGGTCGGCGCGCATGAGCGTGACGTCGCCCGCTTCGAGCGCAATATCCGAGCCCGTGGCCATGGTGATGCCCACGTCCGCTTGCGCCAGCGCCGGGGCATCGTTGACGCCATCGCCGACCATCGCGACCACTCTTCCCTGTCCTTGCAAGCGCCGGATGGCGTCTACTTTGCCAGCCGGCAAGACTTCCGCAATCACCTCATCGATCCCTACTTCTTTGGCAATGGCATGCGCAACGAGGTCTTGATCACCAGTGAGCATCACCACGCGAAGGCGCGAGGCCCGCAAGCCGGCGACAGCGTCCGCGGATGATTTCTTGACGCGATCCGCTGCGCCCAGCAACGCAGCCAGCTCGCCTCCGACCGCAACCAGCAGAGGAGTAATTCCCTTCCCTGACCATTGGTCGATGAGACTGGCGGCCGGCGCAATGTCGATCCCGCGCTCCTCAAGCAGGCGCGGATTTCCTACCAGGACCAGCGTGCCTTCGACCTCGGCTTCAGCGCCCATGCCCGAATGGGCAATGAAACCCCGGACCGGTGGAACCGTAAGACCCTGCTCTCGCGCATGACGAACAACGGCGCTGGCCAGCGGATGCTCCGATGCTTCTTCCACCGCCGCTGCATACGCGAGCACCGACTCCCGCGAGTAGCGGCCTTGTGTATTCAGGACCTCCATGCAAACGACGGCAGGCTGCCCTTCGGTGATGGTGCCGGTTTTGTCAATCACGACGGTGTCGACAGACGAGAGGCGCTGCAGCGGCTCGCCGCCCTTGATCAGAATCCCGGCGGCGGCAGCGCGTCCCGTGGCCGCCATCACCGCCGTGGGAACGGCCAGGCCCATGGCACAGGGGCAGGCAATGATGAGCACTGCCACGCCGCATGCGATCGCGCGGGCCAGCGAGTGATCTGGCGCCAGCGCGTACCACGCCACAAAGGCGATCAGTGCGAGCGCCACAACAACCGGAACGAAGATGCCACTGATGCGGTCGGCCAGCCGCTGGATGGGCGCTCGTGAGCCTTGAGCGTCGCGCAACAACCGGGTAATCTGTGACAAGACGCTACCCTCGCCAACATTGGTTGCCCGAAAGCGAAGCGCGCCGCGGCCATTGAGCGTTCCGCCGATGACGCGAGCGCCCACGGCCTTCTCCACCGGTATGCTCTCGCCGGTGAGCATCGATTCGTCAACGCTCGAGCCGCCCGAAATCACTTCACCATCCACCGGTATACGCTCGCCGGGCCGCGTCAGCAAGATGGCGCCAGTTGAAACCCGGTCAAGCGGAACATCTACAATGACGCCGTCTCGCTCCAGGTGCGCAGTGTCGGGCTGCAATTGTGCCAGCTTCCGCAGCGCAGCCGTGGTGCGCCGTTTCGCCCGGCTCTCCAGAAGATTGCCGGCAAGTATGAGCCCGATGATGACAATGACCGCTTCGTAATACACGTCCGGAGCAACGCCGTGGGCGATGAAGGCGCCGGGGAAGAGAGTTGCTGCGGCCGAGTAGAGAAAAGCACTGCCCGTGCCAAGCCCAATCAGCGTATTCATGTCGGCGCTTTTGTGACGAAACGCGGACCATGCTTTCACGTAATACTGGCGCCCCGCCCAAAGCATGACGAAGAGGCTCATCGCCAGCAGCGTCAGGTTCAACGCCTGAGGCGGAACGGCATACAGCGCCGGGAACAATGGCTGGAAGACCTGATCCGCCCGTGCCATTAGCCACATCAGCAGCGGGTCCATGTGCCCACCCAAACCCGCGGTGGCTTGCATTAACGGCATGGACACTATCATGGCCACCAAGCCCAGCGCCAACGTGGCGAAGGCCTTGTTGCGCACAGCAACATACTCGGCCACCTGCTCTTCATCGAGCTTCTCTTGTTCGGCAATCACGGAGACACCGTCTCGCGGTAGATCGGCACCGTAACCGGTGGAGCGGATCGCTTCGACCAAGGCAATCGGGGCAGTGGATTCGGGCTGATACCGCACAGTGGCGTTGTGGAGCATCAGGTTGACGGTGGCCGATTGAACACCGGGCTGTTCTTCCAGAGTGCGCTGCACAAAGGACTGGCAGGCGGCGCACGTCATCCCGGAAACCGGGATTGTGACCTGCACGGTCTTTGTCGCAACAGTCGGCATGCTAAAGCTCAGTTACTGTTCGAGCGCGGCCTGAAACCCAATTCGGTTGATGGCGTCCGCGATCAACTGAGGAGTGGTAGAAGCTGCGTCGTAAAGGACGGCTGCCGAGCCGACCTGCACGTCCTTGACGTCAACCGCGGTTAGTTTTCTGAGAGCCGCCGTCACACGGGTTACGCAGCCGGCACAGTGCATTCCTTCTACATGAAACCGGGCTTCTTGCTTTTTGGCCATAACCCTCCCTCTTATGAGGATGACAGGTTGGGCCGATTAGTTGCGCTGAGGATGGCCGCTGGTGTTGTGAGCAGGCCGTCCGGGCGGGATGCCATCCCGCCGCCGGCTGCCAGCCGGCCCCACATCGCTAGAATACTTCCCGCTGTTCGAGGTGCGCTTCCACTTCTTTGCGGTCGCGCCACACCGGATGCAGGCGCTTTTCGACGATCAGCGGCAGTTGATCTTCCTGGTGGATTGAACCGTGCTGGCTCGAGTTACCGTAGCTCAATGCGCACTCCGCGCGTTGCGGTTCGCTGAACTCGATAGCGCAGACAAAGGTCTCCCCGTGGGTAGCATAGTTCTGCTTGCCTTCGCGACGGCCGTAACGAATGGTTCGAAACACACCCATCAACCCGTCCGCGCCATTGCCGGGCAGGTCACTGTTTCCGCTGGCGAACCGGTACACCTGTCCCCACGGAACATCCAGTGATCCATACGCCGCCTCACAGTCAATCGCTGCTTCTTCCAGCGCCTTGAGTGCCGCGGTGTCGTCCGCTATTCCGTAGCCGGTGTTTAGCGGATTCTTGCCATCGAACTTGACCCGTAACTTGTCATTGAAGTTCGACGACCGGAAGAAGCGATCTGCGAACATCTGGAAAAGAACCGCACCGCGGCTGTACGTCTCGGTTTCACGGTTCCATCGCGACAACACGGTGGCGGCTTCTTTCACGCGTGGATTGGCGGATCCGTCGGCTGCCTTCAGCAGATCAGGCAGCAGCGCATCGGCGATCTCCATGCGTGTGGAGTGCTTGTCAGCCAGCAGCTTCTCGTAAGTAAACGCTTTCTCTTCCGTAAGCATCCGCAGGGAGCGCTTGGTGCGGAACGACAGAGTAAGTGCCGGCGACAGGTAGGCCGGATATTTGGAGAGATCGAGTTCCGGAAGAGTCATCGACCAGGGCGGCTCATTCGTGTTCTGGTTGAATCCGCTGGGCGGATCGATCGACTTCGGCAGATCGTCGAAAGCAAGGTAGCCGGTCCAAAGCGTTTCGGAGGTATTTCCCGGCACAACTTTCGACCAGTAGGCCACATCACCCATCTTGCGCTTTGGCACTAATCCGTCGTAGACCAGCATGATGTGGCCATCCGCATCGGCGTAATTGGCATTCCACATGGGCACAGCCATCATCCGTAGGGCGGATTTGAATTCCTCCAGGTTGCGCGCTTCACCCATGCGAAACCACTGTTCCAGCATCTTCGGACGGTCGAGGCCCGCGACACGCATCGCCACTGTGACGCCTTTGCCGCTAAACACAACGGGTCCATGAATGCTGCGGCGGATCTCGAGCTTCTCATACTGGAAGGTGCCGTCCGATTGTTTGATCTTGATGACCTTGGTCTGGGTTTCGAACGGGCGCAGCTTGCCGTCAAATTCATACTGCCCATCGCGAACGGTCAGTTCATAGAAGTCCACGGTATCGATGGTGTTAACAGTACGGCCCCATCCGGTTCGCGGATTAAAGCCAACCACGGGCGTCGGAAATCCAATCTGAGGAGCGCCATAGAGATCGTAGCCCGGGCCGACAAGGTGCACTTCCATGTACCGGTAGAAAGTTTCGCCCCACATCAAGTGCGGGTTGATGATGAGCATCGCCTTGCCATTGGCGGAACGAGGCGGACCGATGGCCCAGGTGTTCGAGCCGGGAACCTCTTGGGGCACGCTCCGGTTGGAGAGGACATCCACCTGCTTCATGGCCCCACCGGCTTGAGACGTCTGCGCTTGGGCAGACCGGCTCTTCAGCAGTTGATTCACTTCCCGCTGCATTCGTTCTTGCGAACCCATGTACATGTAATGCACGGCACGTAGGGAATGACCCACCACGTCGATTCCGCTGACCGGCAGGACGACGCGCCACTGGGCGTCGATTGCATCCGGATGCGCCTTCGCAAAATCGTTGATGCCCGCGGCGAAAGCATCCAGATACTTCCGGAAGGTAGGGTCCTGGGCTGTATACCATTCCTGGGCGCGCTCGGGAACACCATTTAGTTGCACCCAACGGTCCAGTTCCAGGTAGGCCGGTCCCCAGTATTCAGCCGCTCGGCCTCGCGATTCGCCATACAAGCGCAGCAGCATGTCCGCCTGATTGTGCATTTGGGCCCATCCGTTGGCGTAGAACATGGATTCCCGATCGGCCGCATAGATGTGCGGGACGCCATATTGGTCCCAGAGGATCTCGGCCTTCGGAGGCGCGGCGGAGCCCGGCATAGCCAGGACGAAAGCAAGCAGTAAAGCACGCATCGGATTCCGGTTAGTCTAGCAGGGGCGCAGCCGGAGACCTGGATAGCGACGTTGCCATTTTCCTGATTGCCGCCGGCTTTACCACGACCACGGCGCTTCGCGCTGGTTTGCTCTTGCGGTAAGCTACCGCTCAGATACCTTGCTGCTCCATGCATCCCGGGCTATTGCAAGAACGGAGGTAAGCGCTATGAAGTCCCGCAGTCTACGGACCCTTATTCAGCGGACATTTTCCAATTGGATTAACGACGACGCTCCCCGGTTGGGAGCAGCGTTGGCATTCTACACGGTTCTGTCCCTGGCGCCGCTGATCGTTTTGACGCTCTCAGGGGTAGCGCTCGTCTTAGGGAGATCCGCGTCGGAATCCGAGTTTTTCGATCAAGCCCAGAGCGTGATCGGCAGTGAAGGAACAAACGCTCTTCGCTCCATGATCAAACACACGCAAGAGCCCTTTTCCCGGGGATTGGCGTCGCTATTCGGCGTTGCCACCCTGCTGTTTGGCGCATCGGGTGTTTTCGCCGAGCTACGCTCGGATTTAAACACGATCTGGCGCGTGCGTCCGAAAAACGCCAACGGATTCATGAGCATCATCAAAGACCGCTTCTTTTCTTTTGGCATGGTTCTGGCAGTTGGGCTTCTGCTGCTCGCTTCGCTGTTGCTTGATGCATCGCTGGCGGTGCTGGGGAGATTCTTCAAGCAGTTGCTGCCGCTCCCGGAGATCGACCTCGCCATACTGGATTCGGCCGTGACGCTGGTTGCCATCTCCAGCCTGTTTGCGCTGATTTTTAAATACGTCCCGGAAACGAGAACGCCCTGGAAAGAGGTCTGGATTGGAGGCGTCGTCACCGCTCTTCTTTTCACGCTTGGCAATGAGCTGATTGGACTGTACCTCGGCAAGGCCGGAATTGGCTCTGCCTACGGCGCCGCCGGGTCGCTGATCGTGATAATCGTTTGGGTTTATTATTCCGCGCAAGTGTTCTTCCTGGGCGCGGAGTTTACCCATGTTCTTGCGGAAAGTCGGAGCGGCCCTGGAATCCAGATTATGGCCGCGGATGAGCGCCGATGAACGCGGATTCAATTCGAAGTTAAGTTGCGACGCCGTTAGCCAAGGCATCCAGCTTGCTGGCTCCGAGGCGGAGAGCTACGCGCGGTAGCTCTGAAAACCCACAGGCTGAAGGCCTGTGCCACGACGGCAAGTGCGTGTTGATGCGAAGGCTCAGGCTGAGACCTGTGCGGGAGATTTCGCAGCAACTCCTTTAGTGCGTCGAGCCGGGATTTGGCAGGGGCAACATGTTCGGCCCCACCCCGATGTCCTTTAATACCTTGGGGTCTTTTTCTTCCATCGCCAGCAGATCATGGCAAACGGCGCAGTCGTTGGGTATCTCCTTGCCGCTGGCACTCACGTGGTTTCCGTCATGACACCGGAAACAGCCGATCGAATCCGTGTGACCGATGTTATTGGGATAGGAACCCCAAGTCACCTTCATGTCCGGGAAGATATTCAATGCGTAAATCGCCTGGACCGCTTCCGCCGCATCCTTCACTTTGCTCGAATCCGCTTGCGGATAATTGGTGCGATAGAAATTCGTCAGTCCCGCACCCACCTCACGAATGCCCGTTTCGCGGTCCGGGTAACTCGCTTTCAGGAGTTGGACGGCTTCCTTCTTGATGAACGGCAACTCATGGCTAATCCGTCCGTTCACCATCTGCCGATCAACTGCGTTTCCTGCCAACTCAAATACGTGCGTTGGACGGTTGTGGCAATCAATACAATCCATCTGGCGATGTTCCCCGCGCGCCAACTGGTCGGCTGTGACCTTGATGTCGTTGGATTTGTAAACGGTGACTTTTCCATCTGCCGCCGTATACGTAACCTCCGGAATTACCTGTCGCCGTTCGTCTGTCGCAATGTAGTCCATGTGTCCGGCCGCGGCCGAGTGCGCGCCGTGAATACCAATCGTGCCTTTCCAGTTCTGGCCGCCGACTCGCATCAGAGCCACAGTCGTGGCGGGCGTGTTTTGCTCATCATCACCGTAGTGGGTGCGGACCAGGAACATGTCGCCGGCGAACCGATTTGGCCAGTGGCACTTCTCACAGGTCTCACGCGCGGGACGCAGATCGTGCACGGGAGAAGGGACAGGCCGTGCATAGGCGCCGGTTATCACGCCGAGCAACTGGCGGGTGCCCGAGATCTTCGATTTCATAAACGCCTGGGCCCCTTCGCCGACGTGGCAATCGGTGCAATTGACCCGGGCGTGGTTTGAATTTACATATGCGGTGTACTCGGGCTGCATTGGCACGTGGCAGGTTTGTCCGCAGAATTGATCGCCTTCCATATAGGTCACGGCGCGGGAGGTAAGCTGTCCGGCAATGATCACGTTGATCGCCGTCGCGACCAGCACGAACATCAGGAAACGCCGTACCTGCGGATTATCGAGCGAGATCTTCTGATAGGTTGCGGGCAGCGTCTTTTGCCCAGCATGTCTGCGCTTGTTCAGCCACATTCCGATGGGTATCAGGAAGAGGCCGAGGAAGAATACGCCCGGAACAGCGAAAACCGTTAAGAGGCCAAGATACGGATCTTTGGGAGTTCCCTGAATCAGACTGGGCAGCAGAAAGAGCCACGACACGCCCGATGTCGTGACCAGGAAAACACCGACACGGCTGATCCAATTCTGGGAGAGGAAGAGCAGCGGCGACAGGAACTTATGCACCCGCTCACTCCATAACGGCGATTCATCCATTCGAACAAAACCTCACGTGCGTGGCAGTATGACTTGAAGAACTATACACTATACCGAAACACTCTACTGCAGGCTGATCCGGAAACCAGTCTCGAACAGATTGGCGCGGAACGCCTCGAACGAATACATCGCCTCGTTCATCTGGTAATTGTGCCACTCCGCCTTCCAGGCAATGTGCTTGGTGATCGGAACCGAGATGAGGGCCATCGGTTGATAGTACGTCGTGGGACGGCTGCCTGTAACATCTACGAACGAACCGCCGAGACTGGCATGCAAGACGTTTCCAGGGAGCGAAAAGTCGACGTAGATACTGGTGATGTTAGCCTGTTCGTTATAGGAAGATAGTGAGCCCGTGATTGAGTACGGATCGACGTAGGTGTAGTTGGTGTTGGTGGATGAATGCGTGTAATCGCCAACCACGGAGAAATACTTATTCCACACCACCGAAGCGGAAACGGAGTTGTTAATCTGGCTGGCATTGTTATGTGGACCCGCGATGGGGTTGCTGTCTTCCAAGACCAGTCCATCGTAAGCAAGCTGCAAGAAGTGAAAAGGCTTGTAGCGTGCGTGGACGGTTGATTTCGTATAGTCCACCAGGCTGGTGCTGAAATAGGTACTGCTCCCGCTGCCTACGTTGAGATCCCAGCTTGCGGTAAACTTACTGCCAAAGCGAAAGTTAAGGCCGCCGATCCCAACATTTTCACGAACATTCCCGTTATTGTAGATCACTGTATCCAACTCCGACGCCGGTACAGTGGAATTGCCTGAGATATACCGGTAGCCACCCCGCAGCGTCAACCACGGGAAGAGTTCATACAATGCTTCGATGTCATTCTGGGTGTAATTCTCGACGAGTTGGTCGCCCGCGAACCCCTGACTGTTCAGCCACCCCGAGCTGTGCAGACGATCCGTTGACCACGACTCAATGATGCGCAGGCGCTTAAAGGGCCGAATCTCCGCGTTAAAGCTCCCCGAATTGTGCGGCTGCTGCGCGTACGAATTCAGAGTGTTGTTTAGCGCCGTGACGTAGCCGAGCTGAGCGTCGTAGAAATTGCCTTGAGACGCCTCGGAATAGTCCGTTGACACTTCCGGCTGCGAATACAGGAACTGACCTGACAGATCAAGCCATGAGAAGGGGTTTGCGGTAAAGAGACCACGCGTGTAGAGACTGCTGCCGGTCAAGTGGTACTGCTGGTTCACATTTGTCACGAACAGCGGATCAACACCTTGGTTGCCGGAATTCTGTCCCGACCACGAAATCAGCTGGTTGCTCGAATACTGCGTTCCACCCTGCTCGAGCGTCACATGCCACTTCGAAAACTCCAAATGTACGCCGCCCCGGTAATTGTCCGTCGTGCTGCTGGAGTTGTAGGGCAGCGCGTATTGGTTGAACTGAACAACGTAGTCGGTGATCCCCGTACCCGAATTGGAATACTGTCCGAATGCGAAGTACGGTTGAAACCAGTGACCAGGCAGAACGTTCAGCTCGGCGTCAATGTTCTTTTGATACATGTCCAGCGACTGCTGGTTTAGCAGGATGCCCTGGTTGATGGTGACATCCGCCCAGGTAGGGAGGAAATTAAACGAGGCAATGTCGGTCCAATTAAAAGCGAAGTTATACAAATTCGACTTGCCCATATTGAATCGAACGGTATTGTATGGGTCGGCCCAGTTAGTCCCGTGCAATTCGACTCTATCGAACCATTTGTTGGTCGGGCTGAAATATGAGAAGTCCGCCGCAAAGACCTTCACGCCGCTCCCGAGGTTGACAACGCTGCGATACGCATTGAAGTTGCCGTCAACACCAAATAGATAGCGATAGCCGAAGTCGATATCGCCGGTCATGCTCGGCTCCACGGCGTCGCTCTGGGTGGTATCCGGAGGGGTGGCTGCCTTTTGCGCCACGGCTTTCTGCGATGGATCCTGGGCAGGTGCCGCCGGCGCCTGCGGGTCAGTGCCACCAGGTGCAGGAGCGCCCTGGTCGCCCTGCGGGCTTGCGAATGCGAGCAATCGCACACACACTAAGAGGAGCAGTAGGCGTTTCATCGCTGGAGGTTCCGGTCTACGTTCGAGCCGTGAATCTGAACATGGCACACGGTGCAGTTCTGAAAGAGCGGCAGCGTCGTGTTATGGAATGATGGCGGTATGCCACCCAGAATGTTAGGCGGTTTGGTGACTGCGATCCCCGCGGGCACGTTCGCATGACACTCCTGGCAGACAAAACGCACCTGGCCCCGGGTGAGCAGTTTGGGGTTCGTAGAACCATGTGGTACGTGGCAGCTTCCGCAGCCGCCCAGTTTCACAGCCGCATGCGGATAGACAAATGGACCACGCAGATTGTTATGGCACTTTACGCAGACCACATCGTTGGCCATGATGGTCTGGAGAGAATTCGGCAATATACTGCCGTGGGGATTGTGACAGTCCACGCACGACATTGCGTTCTGTGTGATCCGGTGCCCGTAAGGCTGTTGGAAGCTCGCCATCGGAGTCACGTGACACGACGCGCATAGAGCGTTCAAATCGGCATACTTGCGCGGGCGCAATGCTTCCGCGCCCTTGTGAACCGAATGACATTGCACGCAGCTTACGTTGTTCTTCTCGTGCGCGCTCCCGATCTGCTGGACGTGTAGATCCTGGTTGCTATGACACGTCAGGCAAACCTTGTCGGCGGCCACGGTGCCGAGTTTGGCTGGATTGACAATGTCGTCAGGCGAAGTCGATTCCGCGTGTTTGCTGCCCGGCCCATGGCAGGATTCGCACGCCTGCCCCTCCCACTTCTTCGAAATGGAATCGTTCCCAATAACGCGGTGCGCACTCTTAGCGAAATTCTTCCCGAGATCGTCGTGACATTCTTCGCACGCGGCCGAGCCGACGTACGTTGCACCGGCGATGCCGCTAGCCGGCGCGGCTGGCTTGGTCGTCGCAGCTTTGCCGGGCGCCGCCTTCGCGTCCTGACCCCACACCGGATTGATCGAAACCGCAAGCGCCAGGACAATAGTAACTGTGCTGGCGCTTATGCCTCTAGCGAGCATGGACAGCGTCCACCGAGTAAGTGGCACCATTGCCATGGCAAACATCGCAGCTCTCACCAAGCTGCGCTTGGGTATTCAGAAGCGCGTGCGCCGAGATTGACTTGGCGTCATGGCACGAGACACAGGATTGAGTCTCCGTGAAGGTCGTCGGATTGATGAAGCTTCGCGGCGTCACCACTGGCAGCAGCAAACCAGTCTGGTTGATCGGCAACTGGTAGGAGCTGTTGACGTGGCACTTCGCGCAGTTCCGCAAATCACCCGGGAATAGGACGCCGTTAAAGTTATTCACCGAACCGCCGAATCCGTAGATTGTGTATGGCTGGGTCAGGTCGGTTCCGCGATGGATCTTGTGGATCAAGGTTCGGAACTCGATCGCCTCGGGCGGATTCTGGGCGGGGGGCCTCACCGGAGAGTCAGTCTGGTTCGGGTTATGGCATAGCACGCAATGGGTGGTGTTGTTTCTGATTCCACCATGTGCAGATAGCTTGACGTGGCAGGTGTCGCAATTGGCAAGCGCCACGACCGTAGGCGGCTGCACAACGGCCGAGGTGTCGACGGAGAACGACAAATCCTGGTTAAAGCCAGCATCGCGAACGACAGACGTTGTGTTGAAGTGAGGATTCGTGATAATCGTCTCGTTGCTATAGCCTTCGATTCCAACGGTGTAACTGCCCGATGCGGTAGCCGGCAGTGGGTTCTTGAACGTGTAAGTGTAATTTGCTCCGCCCAAGCTGGTGGCTTTCAAAGCGCTTTCCGAAATGTAACCGGCGTAGTCGGTCGTGGGAGATGCCAGGACTAAACTCAACGAGCTCAGCTTGCTCAGGGGTAGCGGGTTTCCGCTGTTATCGGTAACAGAGAAGTTGACCGTCACGGGCATGTTGGATGCACCGGTGGCGCTGGCGAGGGCAAATTTCACTCCAGTCAGCTGGGTCGAATTGGTTTGAATCGTATGCGCACCGGGAACCGACAGATCAAACTCAGTCGTTTCTTTGGATTGATGACATGTCGCGCACTTGGAATCGTCTGTCTCAACCACAGGGTGGTTTGTGCACAGGTTGGGGTCGGATCCGGCGGGACAGGTCGCCAGGAAGTTCACGTTGTCATGGCAGGAACCGCAGGCCGCGCGGGTCGGCTCCGTCTTATATGTGCTGGACTGGGTCGCATTGGGTCCGTGACATTGTGTGCAGTATCGGACATCGGACGGGAAGACGACGGTTGAGAAGTTGCTGCCGCTGGTCGGCGAGGAACCAAAGTAATAGGGCTGGCCCGCGATCACTGTCGGTAAGCTCGATCCCATGTGGATCTTGTGGATCATCACCTTGAAGTCGACCGTGTTGTTGCTGCCCGGATCGGTGGATTGCGGCTGGTGGCACATCACGCAAAGTGGCACGATCTGACGCGAACCGCCGTGGGCCGAGAGTGGATCGTGGCACGCATTGCAGGAGGCGGTATTCACGACGTCGCGGATCACTGTAACCGGGCTGCCGTTCTGCACGAAATTGAACGTGGAATTGGAGTACTGGGTGCCCAAGTCGAACGGGGTGAGATCACGAGTCGCATACATGCCAAACGTCTGTGTCGCGGTGGGATCAACGTTCATGGCCTTCGTCTTGTAGGTATAGGTATATGTCCCGACACCGGAGCCGACCTGCGTCACTACGCCGCCGTTGTCGCGGGCTGCTTGCGTGGTGGTCACGCCGTTAGTCGTAGTCGTGGTGTAAATGTAGGAGACATACTGCTCCTGGCCGTTCGGGATAGTGGCCGCCACGAACCGTAAGGTGATTATGCCGGGTGTTGTTACGCCAGTGTAGTCTAGCGGCAAGCCCAGCATGTCGGTGACAGTGAAGTTCGCTACCATCGTGCCGTCGGCGGCAATCGACCCGCCGGTGATTGTCACCGTCAGGCCGGGCCGGATAAAGTTGTACATATCCGGCGTCAAATAGAAAGCCTTGTCTTGCGGCGTGAGTGCGCCTGGGGCCGTTGCATTAGGGTCCTGTATGGTCGTCGAGGCAATCGACTCCTTCGTCGCAGCGTCCACCAGATAGAACGACATATTGGCGTCTGCCCAAGGTCCTGTGGCCGCCGAGCCTGAGTCTCCGCCCTCAGCAAATAAGGGGCCTGTCGCGGACCCAACGTGAATCTCAACTCCTATTGAATTGGGCGCGTTCCACGTAAGCGTGGTCTGGTTGACACCGTCGGGTAGTGGATTCGGGCTGGCCGTCAGCGTGGCACCTGGTTGTTGAATCACCGCTGACGCCAACGATTGATGAGTCGTGGCATCGACCAGGTAGAAGGACATCCCCAAGGTGGCCCATGCGCCGGTCGCAGCCGAGCCCGTTGGTCCCCCATCCGCGAATAAGGTCCCGGTGGGAGATCCGACGTGAACCTCCACCGCCGTGGAATTTGGAGCGTTCCAGGTAAGTGTCGTCTGGTCCTGACCCGCCGGAAGCGGATTGGCCACCAGCGTCACCGGCAGCGCCGGTATCGTGTCGCCCAGGACGGGAAGAGTGCACAACGCCATCGCAGCGGCGATGGCGAACCAGCCTAAACGTCTACACCAACCACTTGGCCTCAGAACGTTGAGTTTCATAAGAGTTAGATTCCTCACCATTACCCGCTACAGTTGTCTCTCAGATGTTAAGCGATATTGCAAGCTGTCAACAAGTAAAAACAACACTGGACCTCAGGTGTTTTTCCCCCAGTGGCTTTTCTAACGCGTGCCCGGCACGACTCATTACGGGCCCGTGCTCGCAAGCCAAGCACCAACCCTGAAGGGCGCGTGCCGAACTGCCTCTATGGCTTTGACAACAAGAGACATAGCAGAGCCCTAACGAAGGTTAGCGTGCTCTGAAATCCTACCCAGCGGGAGTAACGCCTGTGGATAAGCGCCGATTGTGTGCTAGGAAACCCACCAACGCCAACTCGCGTGTGCCATAAAACCCATACCGCTCCGACTTTGCTACGAATTACTCACAGAAAATAACGCCGTATCTTATTTGCCGTAAGGCCACCAACGTGCTTGAACGCCCTCGTTCGTTCAACTCCGTGCGGAGGTGAAAGGTGAAGGCAAACGGCAGTTCTCTTTCAGAAGCCCTGGCAATGCGAGGGGTTCCAAGACGGCGCTTTCTAAAGTTTTGTAGCGCTATGGTCTCAACCTTGGCGTTGCCGGCACGATTCACCGGCCAAGTCGTGAAGGCGCTTGAGAACACAAAGAAGCCAGTGCTTGTCTGGCTCGAGTTTCAAGACTGCGCGGGCAACACTGAATCCATGCTTCGCTCCAGTCACCCCTCCATCGCCGACATCGTCCTGAATGTCTTGTCGCTGGAATATCACGAAACCATCATGGCGGCAGCCGGCACGGCTGCCGAAGACAACCTCAAGCGCGTTGTCGAGAAGAACAAGGGGAACTATATCGCGGTGGTCGAAGGCGCCATTCCAATGGGCAACGGCGGCGTCTACTGCACCATCGCAGGTCGAACAGCCATCGACATCGCCCGCGAAGTTTGTCAGAACGCGCTCGCAGTCATCGCTGTGGGAGCGTGCGCGTGGGACGGCGGCCTCGTCGCCGCCGCCCCCAACCCCACCGGCGCGGTCGGTTTGCAGGAAGCGGTGCCCGGCATCAACGTAGTGAATCTCGGGGGCTGTCCTCACAATCCCGCCAATACCGCCGCGACGATTGTGCACTACCTCACATTCAAGGAGTTACCTGCGCTCGACCAATACAACCGCCCCCTGTTTGCCTACGGCAAGATCATCCACGATCAATGCGAGCGTCGCGCACACTACGATTCGGGACGCTTTGTTCAGGATTGGGGTGACGAAGGCCATCGCAAAGGGTGGTGTCTCTATAAGATGGGCTGCAAAGGCCCAGTGGCTACCTTCAATTGTCCTTCCGTGCGCTGGAATGAGGGCACCAGTTGGCCAATTAAAGCGGGCCACGGCTGCATAGCTTGCGCCTCACATCGGTTCTGGGATACGAAATCCCCGTTTTACAGCCGCCTGCCTGTGGTTTCGACCGGGCCCGGTATTGATGTTCCTGTCTCAACTGTGGGCTGGATGCTCACCGGCGCGGTTGCTGCCGTCACCGTGGCGCACGGCGTCGGCACGGCAATTCGCAACCATGTCCGCCCGCCAGCCGACCAACTCCCAGGCACCGAAGCCGAAATCATCAAATAGGAGATCACAATGAGCCGACTTGTCATAGATCCTGTTACTCGCATTGAAGGTCACCTGCGCATCGAAGCGCAGCTCGAAGGTGGTCAGGTGGCTGACTCCTGGAGTTCCGGGACCATGTTCCGCGGCATCGAACTGATTCTGCGCGGGCGCGATCCTCGCGAGGCTTGGATTTGGGCGCAACGCATTTGCGGCGTCTGCACCACCGTGCATGCACTCGCATCCGTCCGTTCGGTGGAGAACGCCCTCGGCATCGAGATTCCCGACAACGCGCGCCTCATCCGCAACATCATCGCCGGCACACAGAATGTGCAGGACCACGTCATCCACTTCTATCATCTGCATGCTCTCGATTGGGTCGATGTAACTGGCGCGTTAAAGGCCGACCCCGCCAAGACTTCAGCGCTGGCCGAATCGATCTCTCCCTGGCCGAAGTCCAGCCGCAACTACTTCAAGTCCGTTCAGGACAAGGTCAAGGCGTTAGTCGACTCCGGTCAGATCAGCCTATTCACCGGCGGCTACTGGGGCCATCCCGCCTATCACCTGCCGCCTGAAGCGGACCTCATGGCGGTGGCCCACTATCTGGAAGCCCTCGAGTTTCAGCGCGAGTTTATTCGCATCCATGCCGTACTCGGTGGAAAGAATCCGCATTTACAGACTTATTTGGTTGGCGGTATGGCGGCCGTGGTCGATCCCAATGAGCCGGGCGCCACAGTCAACGACGAACGAATCACTCTGCTGACCGAACTCGCCGGCAAAGCGCAAGCCTTCGTCGAGCAGGTGTACATTCCCGACGTCCTCGCCATCGCCGGCTTCTACAAAGACTGGTTCGGCCGTGGCGAGGGCTTGGGCAACTTCATGTCCTATGGTGACTATCCCACCGGAAGCCTGAAGAACACGGCCGACTACTTCCTGCCCCGGGGCTTGATCCTGAACCACGATCTAAGCAAAGTAAATCCCGTCGACCCCCTAAAAGTCAGCGAGGCCGTAGCTCACTCTTACTACAACTACAGCGACGGCAACGAAGCGGTTAAACACCCTTGGCAGGGCGAAACCAACCCCAATTACACCGGGCCCACACCCCCGTTCGACCAACTCAATGTCGAGCAGAAGTATTCCTGGCTCAAATCGCCGCGCTATGACGGAATGCCGGTCGAAGTGGGTCCGCTCTCCCGCATGCTGGTCGCGTATGCATCGGGCCACGCCGAGGTTAAGGCTTTGGTTGATGGCGCTTTGGCCAAACTCGGCGCGCCGCCTACAGCTCTGTTCTCGACACTCGGGCGCGTTGCGGCTCGCGCTTTGGAAGCCCAGCTACTCTCCCGTCACCTCGTCGGCTGGGTCAATCAATTGGGCGACAACATGGGCCGCGGAAACTTGAAAATTCACAACGGCGATATGTGGGATCCATCCACCTGGCCGAAGACCGCTCAGGGTTTTGGCTTCCACGAAGCGCCGCGCGGGTCGTTAGGCCACTGGGTCGAAATCGAAGACCAAAAGATCAAAAACTACCAAGCCGTGGTTCCCACCACTTGGAACGCCGGACCTCGCGACGCCAAAGGCCAGCGCGGCGCCTATGAAATGTCGCTGATGAAGACTCCCATCGCCGACCCCAACCGGCCCTTGGAAATCCTGCGCACCATTCACTCTTTCGATCCGTGCCTGGCCTGCGCCGTTCACGTGGTCGACGCCCGGGGCCGAAACATCAACCCACGCCGTTTTAGATAGGGGGATCCATGCCAACGTCAACAACAGTCACCAAGTTGACCCGAAAGCTAACCGGACATCCCGAACGCGTTGTGCGCGTTTACGTGTGGGAATTGCCGGTTCGCATCACACACTGGACAACGGTCCTCACTCTCATCACCCTCTCCATCAGCGGCGCATACATGAACTGGCCCTTCCTGGTCACCACGGGTAATCTGACCTGGACGATGGCGCAGATGCGCACCATCCACATCATCTCCGCCTATATCTTCACCTGCTCCTACATCGTCCGGGCTTATTGGTTTCTTGCCGGCAATCGGTTCGCAAACTGGAAGCAATTCATCCCCGTGCAGCGGACTCGTTGGGCGGACGTTCGCGCCATGCTCAAGTACTACGGCTTTCTACGCTGGGAGCCGGTGCCGGAAATCGGGCACAATGCGCTGGCCGGCATAGCCTATTGCTGGGTCTTTCTCTTGATCATCATCCAAATCGTCACCGGCTTTGTGCTGCTTGACAATTTCCTGCACACCAGCGCCGTGTTGCACTTCTTCGTGGGCTGGATCCCGCGGGTCATCGATATCCAGTGGATTCGCGCTATCCATTACTTCTGCATGTTTGCTTTCGGAGCTTTCTTCATCCATCACATCTACAGCGCCATGGTGATCTCCAATGAAGAGCGCAGCGGCCTCATGGACAGCATCTTTACCGGCTACAAATTCGTTCCCGAATATGAAATATCTCGGGAGAAGCAGCTCGAGCAGGTGGAGCGCGGCACCTCGGCACCTCATCAACCGGTGCCAGCCGCGCCCCCACCGCCCGTTTTTTAGCGTCATCATGGAACAATCGGCATGACGTTCACGTCCAGCTTCGATAGCGACATCGTCGCGGTAGGCATCGGGAATGTCGTGCACACCGACGATGGCGCCGGAGTCCACGCGCTGCAGATGCTTCGTGATTCAGCTCGCGTCCCGGCCGGCGTTTCGCTCATCGAGGGCGGAACGCTGGGCCTCGAACTGGTCAGTTATCTGCAGAACGCCAAGCGTATTCTGCTGCTTGACGCGGTGGATGCCAACTCCGAACCAGGTTCGCTGTTGCGCCTCACTCGCGAAGATCTTCTATCCATCAAAGGCGGACTAAGCGTTCATCAACTCGGTGTTGCCGATCTGCTGGCAGCCCTGTCCCTCGTCTCCCACGGATACCAGGATGTTCTATTGCTCGGCGTCCAGCCGCAATCGACAGACTGGGGTACCGAACTGACTCCGAAAGTAAAGCGAGCGCTGCCGGCGCTGGTGGAAACCGCGCTTGAGCACCTCCACGCCTGGGCCCCGAAACCAACACTGCGCAGGATTGCGGCTCATGCATGAGATGGGTATCGCCCAGTCGATACTCGACGCCGTCGCCGTGGAAATGGAAAAACGTCCTGGCGCCATACCGACTCGAATCGGCGTGCGTATCGGCGAACTGGCGGGAGTGAATCCCGAGGCTCTCGATTTCGGCTTCACTGCTTTGGTGCTGGAGACGGATTGGGCCGGGTTGAAACTGGAGATCACGTTTGTGCCGCGCCGCCAGCGTTGCCTGACTTGCGGTAACCTGTTTTCTGTTCGGGATCTGGAATACGAATGTCCCGCCTGCCAGAGTACCCAGACCACGTTCGCCGGCGGCGACGAACTGGATCTTGATTACCTGGAAGTGGAAGAAGAAAGCAAAAATGACGCAAGTCCCCTTACAGTCCAAAGTCCTTAGTGAGAACCAGCGCATCGCTGATTCTCTGCGCGAGCGCTACGCGGCGAACCAGATTCTCTGCATCAACCTCGTCAGCTCGCCTGGGTCAGGCAAGACCACGCTACTCGAAAGGACACTCGAGGGCTTCCCGCCCGAAACGCGCGTGGCCGTACTGACCGGCGACATTCAGACAGAGCGGGACGCCGAACGTCTGGCACGCTTCGGCTTTCCCGTGAAGCAGATCACCACCGGAGGCATCTGTCATCTCGACGGGCGCATGATCGAGCGCGCCCTGGCAGACTGGCCGCTGGAGCAGCTTGATCTGCTGCTGGTTGAGAATGTTGGAAATCTGGTTTGCCCCTCCAGTTACGACCTGGGCGAGGCGGCGAAAGTGGTCGTGCTGAGCGTGACGGAAGGGGAGGAGAAGCCGCTGAAATACCCGTCGATGTTCTTCAAATCCGAGCTGCTGGTGCTGAACAAAATCGATCTGCTGAAGTACGTTCCCTTCGACATGAACGCCGCCAAAGAGAATGCTCGCAAGGTCCACCCGGAGATCGAGATCATCGAAGTTTCAAGCTTGAACCGGGATGGCATGACCGAATGGTTCGAATGGCTCAATCGAAAGCGTCATGCGTTTCTGGCGAAGTTAAACACCGAAACCAGCCAACCACAACAGGCGTAGGAGCGGGCGCGATCGCTCGCACCCGCTCATCCAGGTTGCCTTATTCCGCGCCGTGCGCTCGATCCATCTCAGCCAGATACTGCGAAACGGCGGCAGCCGGTTTGGCGGCAGGTACCGGGCATCCGTCTAGGGAGTGCTTCTTATCCTTGCCGTAGCATGTCCCGGTCGGATTTAGGCCACCCTTGCCGTTCGCATTGACATGGCAATAGGTACAGCTCTTGACGTCCGGGTTCTTCGCCTTCTCGGCCGTGAGGTACTTCGGGTGGGCGACCGTCGGCGTCGTGAACACGAGTATCCCAGAAGCCAATAACGCCGTACAAAGCAAGCCCTCTATCCAGAAACGTTTCATCATTAAGTTCTCCAGAAAATGAATTTCAGGGTCTTGCCGGGCCGAAAGCGATCTGGCCACAGACCCACGACAAAATAATTGTCTAACCCAAGCGTAGCTGCTTTCGTTTGAGAAATAAAGGTGAGAAACCTTAATCTTCGTTCGACGGATTGCTTATATAGGCGTCGTTCGTAGCGTTTCCTCAATCACATCGCACGCTGCATCCACCGCGTGCTCAGCTCGGATCTGGCGCCCCGTTTCCGATGCTTTGTTCCGCATCGCGTCGTCCTTCAGCAAGCTTTCGAGGGCCGGAATCGCGGTCGCAATGTTATAGCGGTCCCTCGACATCGTCAGGCCAACGCTCATTTCTTCAACCCGCGCCCCATTGTCGGGCTGGTCATGGCTGAAGGCCACCACAAGCATCGGCTTGCCCGAGCGCAGGGCCTGGGCGGTTGTGCCGATTCCTCCTTGATGAACAATCGCGGCGGCCCGCGGAAAAAGCAGAGAATGCGGCTCGTAGGCGCAAATCAGCATCCCGTCATCCGATTTCAGGCGAACGCGATTCGCGTATTCGAGACCCGCCAGCAGCACTGCACGCCGCCCTACGCTGCGTGCCGCCTCCGCACTGATGTCGAAGAACGTCCCCGGGTCGAAGACCGCTGAGGAGCCAAGCGTAAACACGATCGGCTCAGGCCCCTCGTCAAGGAACGTGGCCAATTCGGGACTTAACGCCCGGGTGCCCGCGTCGAAGCGATCGTAGAAGGGGAAGCCGGTGACGGTTGTCCATGGAGGCCAGTCCGGTTGCGGTTTTCCGAATAGCTCTGAAAAGAGCGCAATCGTCCCATTAGGCGAGAACTGGCCCTTGAACAAAGGGTGCGTCTGGGCCGGCGGAAGACCCAACCGGTGGCGAAGCCGGTCGTACGGCTTGAACCACCGCCGGGTCCAACACCGCATTACGGAGAAGAAAAGTTTCTTGAAAACCGGCCCGCGGCCTTTAAGGATGCGGAGTTGAGGCATACGGGGCGGATCAAGCTCCGAGAACATGACGCTAGGTTGCAGTACCACCGAGAGCCACGGCAGCCGCCGTGTCTCTGCCACCAGAGGCGTCGCAAAGGTCACGCTGTGGCTAATCAGCAAATCCGCGCCCTCGGCCGCCGCGTTGACGTCCTCCACGCTCTCCCCAAGCACTGGCATGAGCAACTCGCGGATGATGTACTCCGAGCCGCGCAACGGGTGAAAGATCCGCTGTACCAAATCCGGCCGGTTTTGAAGCTCTCCGACATCCGGTCGCATGGGTGCAAATGTGATGCCCTCGCCTTCTACTTTTTCGCGGTAGACCGAACACGTCGCGATCACCGGACGGTGCCCGCGTCGCTTCAGCTCGATTGCCAGCGCAAGAAACGGATGTAGATCGCCAAAAGAGCCCCAGGGCGTGAGAACAATGCGCTTCGATGCCGTGACGATAGGATCCAATGCTTCATTCTCCGTCACCCGGCAGCGGAAGTGTTCCGAGTGTCTGAAGTACGATGAAGTCGCATGCAACCCAAGCGCTTCTTTCGAGTTTCCGTGCCGTTACTGTTGGTCCTGTCTTCGCTATTGACGGCCGCATCTGTGTTGGCGGAAGAGTCGAACAATCTCACTGCCCAGCAAGTCATTGATCGCATCAAAGCGCACACGGGCGGCTCATGGAGTGTCGATACGGTGGACACTTTCAAAGCAGGCGATCCAAGGACGCGAGTGACCGGCATCGTCACTACATTCGCGGCCACATTCGACGTATTGCAGCGCGCCGCTGCTTCCGGCAAGAACCTGATCATCACACACGAGCCAACCTTCTACAGCCATCTGGACGAGACAAAGCAGCTTACAAGCGACCCTGTTTTTCAGGCCAAGCTCGCTTTCATTCAGGAGCACCACATGGTGGTTTGGCGCTTTCACGACCATTGGCATTCACCGGCTATGACCCGGGATGGAATTATGCAAGGACTGGTGACGGCGTTGGGCTGGGAGAAGTATCAGGATCCCGGCAATCAGGCGCTGTTCACATTCCCCGAGAGCGACTTGTCCGCATTTGCAGCCGGCATCAAGACCCGTCTAAACATTCGTAACATGCGCACCATCGGAGATCCCACGCAAAAAGTTCAGCACGTTTTCTTCCTTCCGGGTGCTGCCGGCGCCGCTCGCCAGATAAAAGCCTTGGAACTTTCCAACGTCGACGTGTTGGTAGTAGGCGAGTCGAGAGAATGGGAAACGGTCGAGTATGCCCGCGACGCGATGAACCAGCACAAACCTAAAGGGCTGGTCATCCTCGGCCACGTAGTCTCCGAGGAAAGCGGCATGATCTATTGCGCCGCGTGGCTAAAGACCTTTGTGAAAGAGGTGCCGGTGGAGTTCATACCCGCCGGCGAACCGTTCCTATAGAAAACACTACGCCAGGTCCTTTTCGATCGCGGCAATGACGTCCTTCATCACCTCGGGCACATTCGTTCCGAATTTCATTCGAACTACCACCAACAACTTCTTGGCGGCGTTTTCGAGATGCTCCAGTCGGACCAGGGCAGTCTGAATCTCATCGGCTGACATCTGCTGTGGTTCGTACTTCATGGACGATTCCCCTTCCCCGGATTGCTGGACATGGTTAGCAGCCTGCACGTAATACAGGCTTCAGCCTGTGATCGCTTCTTACTAAGTTTCCAGTAAACTCGTCATCTCGACGAATCACAGCCATTCTACTGGATGCTCCCGGCTGTTAACTGGTGTCGCTAGTCGATCTTCCCTTGGCCGGCGAAGTACGGCTTCTTTCCGGCCAGTGCCAAGCGTTCGTCCAGTGCCGCCATCACAAGCAGCTCCTCTTCTTCACTGAGCCCAGTCGCGTCTTTCTCGATCCGATTGAGCAGACTCTTCATACGGGCAGGTGATAGATCGCCCGGAACCGTAAGTGCGTACGCAAACAGCGCATCGGTACGCAGATCCTCGTCCTCGAAGAAACCGCGCAGCTTCTCCAGTTCAGATCGTATGCTGTGATATCCGACTCCCCAAATCGCATTCCGCCGGGTTTCCAGATCTTCGTCCTTCAGATGTTTGGCGAAGTGATTCTTGAAGGTTGGATGCATCGAGCGCCACATGGCCTCCAGCGCCTTGGCACGAAACGCTGGTTGCCTGTACATCTCTTCCATTGCCCTTCTCACTTCGTTGCGGTCCGCCTCGGGTGACAATCCTACCAGCACGCCCGCTTGCTCTTCGAGTGGTGTTTCCGGATCCCTCATAATGCGAAGCATCGCTTCCACAACGTCGGGCGTCTCGTCGCTCCCATCGGCCAGTGCCTCCCAGGCGCGCGCTCGTACCTTTACGTCGGGATCCGTTTTGGCCAGCTCAAACAGCTTCTCACGCACTTCGGGCTCAATCTCACGATTAAAGAAGGATTGGGCCGCTGTTGCCCGGACACTGGCTTCCGGATGACCGAGCAACTCGACCCGGTCGCCTTCATCGAGCAGTTCCACTGGAAGCTCTTCTTCGGCCGAATACATCTCCCAAAGGTCGAATTCGTCTGTCTCGGCCGTTAACGGTGGCGCCGGAATGCGCAGTGTCTCGATGGCCTCAGTGATCTCCTTCCGGACCTTGTCATCATCTTCCGTTAGTTCCGACAGCAGCTTCTCAAGCGCCGGCAATGCAGCCGGATCGTGATACAGGCCCAACAGGAAAGCGCTATCTCCCGCGTCAAAGGGAAGACGGTCCAGCAACACCTTGAGGATGCGATCGTCATGCACTCGCAGGCTCGCCAGGATGAAAGCCACTTCCCCGCCCTCGGATTCGTCCAACTCGGCGTAGAGCCGTAGTAAAGGCTCGACGGCCGGCTGGCCAAGCAGGACGAGCGTTTCGATCACGTCGTCTGGAATCTCAATCGGGGCCACTCGAATCGAATCGACCAAAAACGGAATGCCGCCGGGCGACCGCAGATGCCGGATCAGCGACACCAGGTCTGGCTCCAGATCCACCACATCCTCGCTGTGATCTCGTTTCGCAAAGCCTGCTATAGCCGCCACCGTTTCGTCAGGGCGCTCAACAAGCGTTCGCAGGGCGCGGCGATCAAGTGCAAGGTAGCCATGCGCAATGGCATCGAGGATAAGAGCCGGCGCGACGCTGGCCAGCTGATTCGGATCGGGGAATTTGGACACTCTTTCCATTGTCTACCGCTGGCTATTTCACTCGGCTTCCAAAACGGAGATGGGACCGTCAGGGAGCGGACCACCCTGATGAGGCCCGCTAAAGTTCCTCATCACGCTTGCTTCTTACGTTTGCTATCGTGCCCGGTCGGGAGCGATCGGCTTCTGCAAATCAAGATCCTTCCGGGTGAACCGCTTCGTGGCCCAGACGATCTGCCCCGTGTGCTGCTGTAGGTGTCCAACCACTTGGTATACGATCTCGAGCCCGGTTCGCTCCGCTCCTTGAACCAGGGTCACGTGGGTAAGCTTCGCGACCGGAAGCTCAGCCACCGTATCAATTGCGGGCGTGACAACAGCCCGCAGAAGGTCTCGTAACTCCGTTCGCGATATATTACCCAGGGCCGCAAACTCCGCGTCGCGCTCCCGGATATCGGGCAGCCCAGCCAAGCCATGTCCAATCCACTGCCGTATGTTGCCCGCCAGATGCAGGATCAGGTTGCCAATCGAGTTCTCATGGATCGACTCACGATGCCACACCTGGTCGTCTGTGAGTTCGTCTAAACAACGGTCGATAAACCC
>JBAUOG010001237.1:0-6252 GCA_049579625.1 Bryobacteraceae bacterium | reverse complement strand
CGGCTTAACCATGAACGGTTACACCATTCCTGGATTGGATGTCAGGCGCGTCCACACCGAAGTTGAGTTGAGGAACGGTCAATCACTCGTCATCGCCGGACTGCTTGACAACCGCGTGACACAAACGATCAACAAGATACCCGGCCTCTCGGCTCTTCCCCTTTTCGGAAAGCTCTTCGAATCACGTGCCATCCTCAAGAACAATAGCGAGTTGCTCGTGATCGTCACGCCGGAAATTGTGGAGCCCATCCCTGCCGGGACGCCCCCGCCCTCCCTCGACATGCCGCAACCATTCCTGAATGTGCCGCCCTCGTTTCCTGCCCGGCTAAACCCGGCAGCATCAATCCCTGGCACACCCGGTTCGGCGGCGGGGATGCAGAATCCGTCTAGTGGTCTTGCACCAGGCGCTGTAGCGCCGGCCGTCCTCGCTCTTCCGCAGTATGTCCCTGTCGAGCAACTCCGGACTGCGATCGGCATAGAAGGTGTTGTGTCAAAGCCCGCCGAAACTGAACCAAGAACCGGGCTTGGGATTGCCCCCGTGATCGTGCCCCCGCCTGCCCAAGCGGCCGAAGGTCCGAGGCCCTAATGGAGCGCGTGATGATGACCGTCCTCTCGGCAATCCGCGACCCTGGGATACTCGCTCCCATCACGAACCTATTGAACGAACGCAACGACATCGCGGCCGTCGAACGGCAGCAGCCCGGCGACTGGCAAGGCCTAACGGCGGCCCTCGATCACGCCCCGGAGATCCTGCTGCTCGAATACGCCGCCGTCGCCGATCGGCTCACGGAGACATTGCGCGAAGCGAAGAAACGAAGTCCGCATGTTCGCATCATCATCGTTCACCCTTCGGCCGATTCGCAGTGCATCCTGCAATCCATGCGCGCGGGCGCCGAAGAGTTCATCCATGTGCCCTTTGCGGAGACCTTCGGGCCGGCCTTCGATCGCGTCGTCGCCTTGCGTGCCTCCCATCTCCCAGAAGCGCGTCAAGGCAAAGTCATCGGCTTCATGTCGGCCAAGGGTGGCTGCGGCGCCACGACGTTGGCCTGCCATGTGGCCGCTGAAGTGCACCGGCAAACGCACCACCAGGTGCTAATCGCCGATCTCGATCTGGACTCCGGCATGGCTGCTTTCGTGATGAAGATGGACAAGCCATATTCAGTTCTGGACGTTATCGAGAACCGCTCGCGGCTTGACGAGAGCCTCTGGAAAGCCCTCGTTGCCGAGACAAAACCCGGCCTTGCTGTGCTTCCAGCGCCTCACCTCTTCTCTCACGAACAGTATCCCGGGCGCGACGGATTGGCGGGTTTTGTTTCCTTTGTTCGATCACAATACGATTGGGTGTTTCTCGATCTCGGCCGAAGCCTCAACTCTATCGTCTCCGATACTTATGATTCCATCGACCAGATCATGCTCGTCTCCGTACTCGAAGCAGCGGCTCTGCACGGTGTGAAGACGATTCTCCGGCGACTCAATGAATGTGGCAAAGAACTCGATCGGCTACGGGTTGTCGTGAACCGGGCGCCGAAAATGCTCGATATCTCGTCGGAAGAGCTGGCGAGGATTCTCGGACGCCCCATCTACGCGACCGTACCCAACGACTATAAGGGCCTCCAGGAATCGTATGGGAACGGCGGGCTGCTGGAAACCAACTCACGCCTCTCCGAGGCCTTCGCCCAGCTTGCCGCGCGCATAGCCAACCTGGCTCCGCAGAAACCCGGGAAACGCTTTGGACTCTTCGCCTAGAATCTATGCCCGAATCACTCACCACAGGAATTGATCACCAACCGATTTCGACTCGCGCGGCGCGTCCGGCGCCTAAAGATGACGCCCGCGCACAGATGCGCCAAGACATCAAGTTCTCGTTGCACAAGAAGCTTATCGACCGGCTCAACCTTGAGGCGATGGCGAGCGTCGCCAGCGATCGGCTCCGCCAGGAAATACGGCCCTCGGTAGCGTTGCTGATCAATGAGGAAAAAACACCGCTCAGCCTCATCGAAAAAGAACGTCTGATCGAGGAGATACTCGATGAGGTGTTTGGTCTCGGCCCGCTCGAACCGCTACTCAACGACCCGGCCGTCTCCGATATCCTCGTCACAACCCATTCGATGGTCTACGTGGAGCGGCGGGGAAAACTGGAGCGCACCGGTGTCGTCTTCAAAGACAATAGCCACCTTCTCCGAATCATCGAGCGTATTGTGTCGCGGGTTGGCCGGCGCATCGATGAGACCTCACCAATGGTTGACGCCCGTCTGCCCGACGGTTCGCGGGTCAACGCTGTCATTCCGCCGCTCGCCGTGGATGGCCCGTTGCTTTCGATCCGCCGTTTTGGGGGCGATCCCCTGCAGTCCGTCGACCTGACACGGAATCTCACGCTCACCGAGCCGATGCTTGAGCTGGTGCGCGCTTGCGTAAAATCCCGCCTCAACATCATCATTGCCGGCGGCACGGGCGCGGGTAAGACCACATTCCTAAACATTCTTTCGGGATTCATCCCCGCCACCGAACGTATTGTCACAATCGAAGATGCCGCTGAACTGCAACTTCGCCAGCCGCATGTAGCGCGCCTGGAAACCCGGCCGCCGAATATTGAAGGTCAAGGCGCGGTTCTTCAGCGTCAACTACTCGTCAACACGCTGCGCATGCGGCCCGATCGCATCATCGTTGGCGAAGTCCGAGGTGACGAAGCGCTGGACATGCTGCAAGCCATGAACACCGGCCACGATGGCTCATTAACCACCATTCACGCCAACAGCCCGCGCGACGCAATCAGCCGGCTGGAAGTCATGATCAGCATGGCCAGCTCTAACTTGAGTATGCGCGCGGTCCGGCATCAGATTGCGTCGGCTATCGACGTTTTCATTCAATGCGTGCGCCTGAGCGACGGAACGCGACGCGTCAGTCACATCACCGAATGTGTCGGCATGGAAGGTGACCAGGTGACGACGCAGGACGTCTTCACCTTCGAAAAAACCGGAGTGAGCACGGAAGGCCGTGTGACGGGCCGTTTTCGGGCCACCGGCATCCGGCCCAAATTCACCGAAAAGCTCGAGGCTTGTGGCATTCGCTTCCCCATGTCGATGTTCCAGGGATTGGTCGAGGTGTCCTAACCCATGGCGGTCGTCATTGCGGGGTTCACGCTCATTTTTCTGGTCGTCGTCGGCTGCGGTGGATTCGCCGCCGCTTACCTACGCACGCAGGAGAACAAGCAGCTTCGCAGTATGCTCCAGACCGCCGATCCCGTCAGCCGGCGCAGCCAGGTTTCGTTTCTCCGGCCAACGCCGGTCGAAGCCGGATTACTTCGGATACTTCGCTCAACTGATTTGGTGAAGCGGATGACCGCCTTGCTCGCTCAGGCCGGTGTCGGCTGGACACCATCAAAGTGGATTGGGCTTTCGGCGGCGCTGGCTCTCGCGGGGTTCGCCGCCGGGCTTCAGGTGGCCCGACCATTTATGCCGTACTTCGCCGCCGGGCTTACCGCGCTGCTCGCCAGCCTGCCATCGATATTCGTGTTTCGGCGGCGCGCCAAACGCCTCGACCAGTTCTCTGAGCAGTTTCCCGAGGCGCTTGATTTCCTCTCTCGTTCCCTGCGGGCCGGGCACGCGCTGTCGATCGGTCTCGAGATGCTCAGTTCGGAATCACCGGAGCCGCTGGGCTCGATCCTTCGGTTGTTGGTGAACGATCTTCGTCTGGGGTCTCCGCAGGAAGCGGCGCTTGAGCGGCTGAACTACCTCGTGCCAATGCTCGATGTGCAGTTCTTCATCGCCGCCGTGCTCTTGCAGAGTGAAACCGGCGGTAACCTCAGTGAGATCCTGTCTAAACTCTCCTACATCATCCGTGAGCGGTTTCGCCTCAAAGGTCAGGTTCGCTCGGTCAGCGCCCACGGGCGCATCACGGCCGGCGTCCTCATCGCGATGCCATTTACCGTGGCCGTCTTGATGTTTCTGATTTCGCCCGCCTACATGATGGTGCTCATCAACACGCATGCCGGCCGTATGTTGCTAGTGGGCGCGCTGATGGCGCAGACGGTAGGCGTTTTTGTCGTCAAGAAAGTCATTGACATCAAGGTATAGTCTCAATGCCGTTCTTCACAGCCGCTGTCGCCCCCATCGCGCAACTGCAACCGGCCTACACTCTGCCGATTTTCACAGGCCCGTTCGCCGTGGCGCCTGCCCTATGGCTCGCGAACGGGATCCCTCTCGCCGTCTTGTCCTTCGCGGTCTTTGTACTCACGTTGCTAATAGGCTGCGGCATCGGGTATCAGTACTACCTGAGACCGCGTCGACTTCTGTTGCACCTCGGAGATTCGCAAGAGTCCAATCAACGACCTGGGATGGGCGCTCGAGTCCGGGGTTTACTGAACCATCTTGTGGCCGGCCAACTAGGTTCCGTTATGCCGCTCTCCGCGGCCGATTCGACTGTCCTGCGCAGAGAGCTGCGGCTGGCCGGCTTCCGTGAAGAGTCTTCCGTGCGAGCTTACTCGAGCATTCGCATACTCGCCTGCCTGGTGTTTGTTATTGTCGGCCTTCTCGCCGGCCATTTGGTTGGAAACCCGACCGCGCACTTGCTTATCCCTGCCGCGGGCCTCGCTGTCGGGATCTTTGCTCCCAGTTTCGTTCTCGGGTGGCTGGTGGATCGCCGCCAGGAACGGATTCGCCAGGGGCTGGCCGACGCTCTCGATCTGCTCGTCATCTGCTGCGAAGCCGGGTGTGGTCTCGATCAAGCCATTAACACGGTCGCGCGTGATTTCAAGCGGGTTCATCCCGACCTGAGCGACGAACTCTCGCTCCTTAATATGGAGACCCTGGCTGGCGTGAATCGCACCACGGCGCTTCGCAACTTCGCCTCGCGCACCACCATTGAGGAGGTTCGCAAGCTAGTTGCCCTGTTGATCCAAACCGACCGGTTCGGCACCAGTATCGCTGATGCGCTACGAACTCAGGCCGACTACCTGCGCGTTCGCCGGCGGCAAGCCGCCGAGGAGCGTGCCGGCAAAGTCGGCGTGAAGCTCGTGTTTCCGATTTTCTTCTTCTTCATGCCCGCATTAATGGTCTTCGTCGCCGGTCCAGGGATCCTGTCCATGATTCAAACGCTTAAGGAAATCGCAGGCTCCCAGTGATCCTGCCAGTGTCTGGTAATAAACCAGTGAGCAGCCCTCACGCTGGGCTCGGTTCTGGCCGATATAAGTAGTGAGTGATCGTGGGCGGGGAAATATCCCCCGTTATCAGGCGAGCAGGGCGCGGATGTAGTCACGTGTCCTTCTGCGCGAAAAGTGTGAAAAGGAGAAAGGAGAACGACGATGGATGGAGCCATTTTTCAAGTTTTGGTTTGGGTAGGCGCGGGTGCCGTGCTGTTCCTCTATTTGAAGCGTCGCCGCAAACGCAAGGCGGAGCTTTAGGCCGGATCTGCGAGGACGTGCCGGAAACCAGTTGCTGCCGTGCGCGGAGCAGATGTGTTGTCTCCGATGAACTGCTGATCCGCGCCCGCAAGGAAGCGGAGAGCCAGATGGGCCTTCTGCGCCTGTTCACTTGATCTGCCCGTGCCGAAACGAAAGCGCCGCGGTGATCGAATCGCTGTCGGCGCTTCGAACGGGCCTTCAATTGGAACTCCCGAGGGATGCCGATATCCGTCCCTCTCGCCACTCCTTACAACGAATATGGACCTTACGCGCGCTGCCGATAGCCTCGTGGGCGCCCAGAATGCAGACGGCGGATGGCCTTTCCATCCCGATGCGACGTCCTGGACGGAACCCACCGCTCTGGCGATTCTCGCCCTCACGGCGCTCCAACTCTCCGAACCATGCCTCCGCGGGCAGCGATGGCTGATCCGCCAGCAGCGGTCCGACGGCGGATGGCCTCCGTCGGGGAATGTTTCGGAATCCACATGGGTCACCAGCCTCGCGCTTCTCGCCCTGCCTCCTTCCATCGGCTCGGCGTCATCTCCTGACCTGGTGGCCCGCCAACTCAATCTCTCGCCAACGGCCGCGCGCGGCGCCACGTGGCTTCTCGCGCAGCACTCTGCTCTGCTGGATGGCTTCACCGGCTCTCTGGTGGCGCTCCTCAACCCCCCTGGGGCCGCCGTACTGGCAGGTGGCATGTCCTGGTATCCCGGCACGGCTGCATGGGTCGCGCCGACGGCCTTCCGGGCGATGGCACTCCGCCATCTGGTACGTAGCCCCGTTCCTCCCGCGGCTTCTGCCGGCCAACGCGCCACCGCGGTTGATGTGGCTGCCGACGACGCTAAGGCCACGGG
>JBAUOG010001236.1:0-3779 GCA_049579625.1 Bryobacteraceae bacterium | reverse complement strand
TCGACGCCCTCGTCGATTTGCCCCGGCGCAAGCACTGATGGTGGGGCCGACCTTAGGCCAGCACTGAACCGCGCGCGTTAAGCAAGCGGATTTCGGTTTTTCTCAGCGACGCCTTCAGGCGCAATCGACGCCGCGTCGATTCTCCCGGGTGTCCACAATCCCAACAAAATGGGCCCACGAACCCTTCCTCGGAACTTGGACATCGAACACCGTCGCCGGTCTTCGGCTCAACCGATCAAGAAGGTGGTAAGTTGACTCTAACTCCATATATGAAGTTGCTCGGAAATCCCAGGTCGCCTGTAAGCCGTCTTACTATCCCCATTCTGGCTTCGTTTTTTCTCGCCGCTGGGTCGGTCACTGCCGCGCAACTGCCCAATCCGCCTGTCGATTTCAATCGCGACATCGCTCCCATCTTTGAAAAGTCGTGTATCACTTGTCACAACGCCAATTTGGCGCAAGCCAAGCTGCGTCTCGATTCGGAAGCGGCCGTCCTCGCGGGTGGTGTCTCGGGTCCCGTTATCGTGCCTGGCAAGAGCGGCGACAGCCTGCTCGTAAAACGCATACTCGGAACAACCGACTCGCCACGCATGCCTATGGGCGGGGCCGCCCTGCCTGCTGAGGAAGTGCAACTTATCCGGCGCTGGATTGACGACGGCGCTTTCACGGCGGTTCAAGCCGCGAAAAAGCCGCAGCCCGCTGAAAATGCCACGCCGGCCGATGCCGCTCCATCCTCCCTCTTCACGGCGCAGGTCCGCCCCATCCTGGCTTCGCGCTGCTATGTGTGTCATGGCCCGGAGACGCAGCAGAACGGTCTGCGTCTCGATTCCCTCGCCGCTGTTCTCAAGGGCAGCGCCTCGGGCCGTATTGTAATGCCCGGTCACAGCGACCAGAGCCGGCTGATGCGGCGCTTGCAAGCCCAGGAACGCCCGCTCATGCCGTACGGTGGACCGCCGCTCAGTGCCGATGAAATCGCCGTCATTCGCAAGTGGATCGACCTTGGCGCCCCCGGCCCGGATTCCGATGCCCCCATCTCCGCCGCTCCGCGAAAGAAGCACTGGGCCTACATCAAGCCGGTCCGCCCCGCGCTCCCCGATGTCAGTGACGCTCGCTGGGTTCGAAATGAGATTGATGCCTTCATCCTGGCTCGCCTGGAGAAGGAAGGTCTGCACCCCTCGCCGGAAGCCGACAAAACCACGCTCATACGCCGCGTGTATCTTGACCTAGTCGGCCTTCCACCATCGCCGAAGGATGTCGACGCGTTCCTCGCGGACCACAGCCCCGACGCTTACGAGAAGCTGGTCGACCGCTTGCTCGCTTCGCAGCAATATGGCGAACGCTGGGCTCGTCCCTGGCTCGACCTTGCGCGCTACGCCGACACCAACGGCTATGAGAAGGACAACCGCCGTACAGCCTGGGAGTATCGCGACTGGGTGATCCGCGCGCTGAACTCCGACATGTCTTTCAAAGAGTTCACCATCGAGCAGATCGCCGGCGACATGTTGCCGAATCCGACCCAGGATCAAATCATCGCCACCGGGTTCCACCGCAATACGATGCTCAACCAGGAGGGCGGCGTCGATCCGGAAGAGTATTACTGGTATGAACAAGTCGATCGGGTGAACACTACCGCCTCGGTCTGGCTGGGTTCAACCTTGGGCTGTGCCCAGTGCCATAACCACAAGTTCGATCCCTTCACGCAGAAGGACTACTATCGTTTCCTCGCTTTCTACGGCAACAGTAAATACAAGATTCACGGCCGCGATAGCGAGCGTTATGCCGAAGAGCCCGAGTTGGAGCTTCCGACTCCCGATCAGGCTGCCCGAAGCGCTGAGATCCGCTCTAAGATGGCCGGAATTCAAAAACAGCTTGACACGGAAACGCCAGCGCTGCGCGAGGCCCAGCAGGGCTGGGAAGCAGAGATGCGCAATGCGGAGAAGCAGTGGCAAGTGCTTTCGCCGCTGCAGGCCGAGTCTGCCGGTGGGGCGACCTTGAAGGTGCTTCCGGACGGCTCGGTGCTTGCCACGGGCAAGAACCCGCAAGCCGATAGCTACACCCTTCAGTTGAAGACCAACCAGAACGGCATCACCGCCGTGCGATTGGAAGTGCTGCCCGACGAAACCCTGCCCAATGGCGGCCCAGGCCGCGACCCCGAAGGCAACTTCTTCTTGAGCGCTTTCGACGTGAACGTGTCGCCGCTCTCTTCATCCGGCACGCCGCCGAAGCCAGTATTCGTCTCAATGAAGAACGTTGTCGCCAACGACTCGCAGAGTGGATACTCGGCTGACGGCATCCTCAGTAAAGAGCCCGGCCTTCACGGTTGGGCTATCGATACAGCGCCCTCGGCGGATGGCGTCCCGCGCCGCTTTGCCGTGTTCGTGGCCGACAAGCCCTTCGGCTTCGAAGGCGGTACCGAACTCACCATTCGCATGAAGCATCAGATGCGCCATTCCTCTCGCAACGTCGGAAGGTTCCGCATCGCCGTGACTGCGGTGAATGATCCCGCCTCGTCCGCCAAGTTGCCCGCCCGGCTCTGGCCCGTTTTGGAGATGAAGCCTGAGAAGCGCACCGCGAAACAGACCGAGAGCCTGGAGGCTGCGTATCGCGAAGAGAGTCCACTGCTCGACTCAGCGCGCCAGCAGTTGGTCGTCCTCCAAGCCGATTTGAAAAAGCTCGGCATCGCTACCGCCATGATCATGGAGGAGAAGCCAGGACTGATCCGCCCCGCGACCTACATACGCGAGCGCGGCAGCTTCCTGAGTCGCGGCGAAGAGGTTTACGCCGACGTGCCTTCCGCCCTCAACCCATTGCCCAAGGGCGAAACGCCCAACCGGCTGGCGCTAGCGCAGTGGCTGGTTAGTGAAGAGAATCCTCTAACTGCACGTGTCACCGTCAATCGCTTCTGGGAAACCATGTTCGGCCACGGTCTGGTTGAGACCAGTGAGGACTTCGGTACGCAGGGCGAGACGCCCAGCCACCCGGAGTTGCTCGACTTCCTGGCGACGTCGTTCATGGACAACGGATGGAGCATGAAGAAGATTCAGCGCCTGATGGTGACGTCGGCCACCTATCGCCAGTCGTCGCGGGATACGCCCGAACTCATCGCCAAAGATCCTTACAACCGCTTGTACGCGCGCGGCCCACACTTCCGTCTGGAAGCGGAAGCGGTGCACGATTTGGCCCTCTCGGCGGGCGGTCTCCTGAGCCATAAGATGTATGGCCCCAGCGTCTTCCCATATCAGCCGGACGGCATTTGGGATGTCCCGTATAGCAGTGACAAATGGATCGTGAGTCAGGGCGACGACCGTTATCGCCGCTCGCTCTACACCTTCATGCGGCGCAGCGCTCCATATCCCAGCATGGTGACTTTCGATGCCCCCAGCCGCGAGTTTTGCACCGTGCGCCGCGTTCGCACCAACACGCCGCTGCAGGCGCTCACGACACTAAACGACCCGTTCTTCTTTGATGCGGCACGCGCTATGGCCGTAAGAATGGTGAAGGATGGAGGCGACGCCGAGGCAGCCCGCGTAACCTTCGGCTTCCGTCTGGTCGTTTCCCGCACACCAACTCCGGCCGAACTGGTTCGTGTGCTTGCCTATTATCGGGAACAACTCACTCGATACCGTGCCGACAATAAAGCAGCCGCCGAGGTCATCGGTATCAAGGCTGATCCGCCATCCAATGCCGCGGAACTGGCCGCTTGGACGTTGGTCGCCAACGTTCTGCTGAACATGGACGAAACGCTGAGTAAGGACTAACGCGATGCAACACACGCTTCCACC
>JBAUOG010001235.1:0-8802 GCA_049579625.1 Bryobacteraceae bacterium | reverse complement strand
ATCCGAGGGATCCTGTTACTCACAATTTGCGCTTTGTGGGGCACAGCGGGCGAAAGTGACCGGTTCCAGATCCCAGGAAGTTCCTTTTACTCGAATGCCAATGAACTTGCCCTAGCGCTGACGACGGTAGTAGGTTTTTTCCTTTACCTTCTCGTCCAGAAGAACGCGATCAAGTTCTTGCTTGGCGCCATCGCGTTCCTCGCCGACGTCTTCTATCTGCTAAAAACGGGTTCCCGTGGTGGCTTTCTTGCGATGGCAGCGGTTCTCGTGGTTAGCGTATTGTTCTCAGCCCGTTATCGCTCCCGTCTTCTCGGGGTGCTGGTTTTTCTGCCACTTCTCGCCCTGGCGATCCCGGGGGAAACTCTACATCGGTTGACATATTTTTTTGCCGATCCGACTTCGGCTGCCGTCACGACTGACGACGAGGGTGGCGCCCTCATGTCGCAGATGGAGCGCACGGAGTTGTTCTGGAAGAGCGTGCATATGATGTTGGAACACCCGCTGCTGGGAGTCGGAGTGGGTGAGTTCCCGGACACTGTCTATCAGAACGATCTGGCGAAGGGGACTCGCAGCCCGGCGCTCGGAACTCACAACACGTACACCCAGGTGGGATCTGAAACTGGACTTACGGGCCTGATCGTTTATCTGATGATAGTTTTCACCTGCATTCGGATGAACTACCGGATGCTCCGGCGGACCCTGACCGACAACCGGCTGGCTTTCTTTCCTCTTGCTGCACTGTGCCTCTTGACCTCATGCGTGGGCTTTGCCGCCGGATCGACATTCCACCACGTGGCATGGACAGGTGCGTTGCCTATGCTGACCGGCGCTACAGCAGGCTTATGGCAAGCCTGCCAGAACGAAGCGGCTAAAGTCTGTTCCCCCAACTTACTCACAGAGCAGGAAGCTTAATCTCAAGCCTGAGACCTTCGGGCCGATGAGAACTACGCGACAGCCAACCAAATCGCGCCTACCTACGGTCGGCATTCAGAAAGTCGGTGGCGAGTCGGTCACGATTGGCTCCGCTCGGCGCGACACGCAGAAACCCGTCGTTTCCCTCAAGAGTCCTGGCATCGAATTCTAGCTCGGAGAACGCCGCCGCCAACTCTGGCCACCGGATCCTTTTGTCGTCTCCTTCGACCCACCGCCAGCTGGCGTCGGGCCGCGGGGCAAGCAGACGTTCCGATATCCAAACTTCGCGATTCGAAGCCCATTGGGACAGGGTCTTTTCGGCGAACTCTGCCCGCCACCTCAGCATACGGAGGGACGCAATTTCAACTGTGTCGGAGACTCTGAAACGCGAGGTCAAAAGGCTGGAGTCCAGGGGACGGATCGCGGGGAGGTTCACCAGATCATCGTTGAACGTCAGAACGAAGACCAGGGCGCCGGGCTGGACGGCGTGGTTCATGGCCTCGGTCCGGGCTCGAGCCTGGGCCAAACGGGCATCTCCGATGTTCTTATTCTCTGCTAGATTAAACACAATCGAACTTGCAAGCAGGAGCGCGACACAGGCGGAGGCTGCGATGTGACTGCGGGTATTCTCCAGCACCGCGGCGAGCGCGATGCCGAAAAAAGGCAGTAAGGGCATGAAACGCTCAGGCGAGCTTGGCTCAAATAGCACGATTGAGAAAAAGATCAAGGGAAGCGCCGCGCCGGCGAACATGATCAAAAGATCGCGGCGTTCTTTGAAAAGCACCCATACCATCGCGGCGAGGGCGACATAGAACACGGCGAGTTTCAAACCGATACTAAACAAGACCATCCGGACGTTTACCGGATTGTATGGGTCGACGAAAAGCCAGCGCTTCAAAAGAATGGTGTCATTCCCGAAGCCCCACACAATGTGCGCGACACCGGTGATAGCGCGTATTGCCGTCTTTGACTGCGACCATCCGTGACCGGAATCCGATATCCAAGCCGACAACTCACTGGCGCTAGTGATACCTTTGGCGGCCGCTCCGGTTGCGAAAAGAAGCAAAGAGGTCACGGCTAGCGAAGACATGAAAGTTCTCATAAGCCGAAGCCGGCGTGCCCGCTCACGCGGGGTTCCCTCCGGGATTACCCTCGGGTTTACCTCCGAGTTCGGCGATGGCCAAAGATACAAGACCAGCAGCAGCCCAAGACCAGTGAAACTAAAGGGGAACCATAATGCGCAAGCGACAGTGAAGGACACGCCCGCAAGCAGGGCGAACAAGCGGCTATGCGTCTCGCGTTCCGCCGCCTCGACCAGCAGGCAGACAGCGACGAGCGAGAATAGCAGCGCCGGAATATAGGATGTACCCGAGTGGCAGTAGTTGAGAAAAGGGTTCGAGCAAACGATCGCGATACTGACTAGCGCCGCGACCGCTGGTCTGGCGACTTTGTTCAGCAGGAAGAGCACCACCAGTAAGAAGAGAGCAGAGCACACAAAGTTGGTAGCGATCAGAAAGCGGGCCACCGCTTGATAAGGGGTGTCTCCGAAAGATCGCGCGAACCATGTGCCAACTAGATTATGTCCGGCGAGTCCCCAAGGACGCCAGAGCAAGTGGCCAAAATCCCAGAACCGCGCTTCGAGTCCCTGCGCGTGGGGAACACTGTCATTCGCGTACGTAGTGGTATCGCCCAGATAGTCCGGTGAGGTAGTCAGATAACACACTAGAAACACGGCAAATACGATGAAGTAGGTGGCCCTTTTCATGCCTGTGACAACAAATCCCAATTAGATCATAGGGGTTCCCTCTCATTCATTGGTGAGGCTAGGGTGCCCGGAGTCGATTGTCCAACTGGCCATCGGGCTCTACAAGGGCAGCCACAGCATTTGCGCTTCCCGGCGATCGGCACAGATGGTTCGTAGAGCGAGGTTGAAGCTCATGTGGACTTCCGGCCCTGTCGTGGAAGCTCCTATATCGTGGCGGGAGCGAGTGCGCAGCCTACGCCGACCGGCGCGACGGCGGGATTATCGCAGGCCTATCAGAAGGAATCCGCTAGAGTGGGATCGATCCCCCGATTGCTTATAGAACAGGAATCCTGACAGGAACTCTCCGGCCCATGAAGACCAATGCCATGCGTCTACTGGATGCACTCGGCATTCCCTATTCGACCTGCGAATACACAGTCGACCCAGGCGATCTTTCGGCTGAAACCGTTGCCGCCAAGCTCGCTCTGCCAGCCGAGCAAGTCTTCAAGACGCTGGTTGTGAAGGGAGACCGAATGGGCGTATGCCTAGCCGTGATACCAGGCAACCAGGAGTTGGATTTGAAGGCGCTAGCCAAGCTGAGCAGCAACCGCAAAATGGAAATGGCGGCGCTGAACGAAGTGCTGCCCCTGACAGGCTACATTCGTGGCGGAGTTACGGCGTTGGGCGCAAAGAAAGAATACGACGTGTATCTCGACGAAACGGCCTATCTATGGGATGTCATTTCGATTTCCGCTGGCGTCCGCGGTACGCAGATTTTGCTTAGTCCGGACGACTACATCAAAGCCACCAAGGCGAGCATCGGCGCGATCTCGCGGCCTAAGCAGCAGTGATCCTGGCACTACTGCGTTGATGTCTGCGGAGCCGGCCGATTATTCTGCGCGTAGCGTTCAAAGAATTCGATGATGCGGAGCATATGGTCCATGCGCTGGCGAGGTTCACCGGAGCGCGTCAGTTCGTGGCCGGCGCCGGGATAGCGGATGTACTCGACGGGCCGGTTCAATTGCTTCAACGCGCGAAACATCATCTCGCTCTGCGCGACGCCGGTCCGGTTATCCTGGCTGCCGTGGATGATTAGGAACGGCGTTCGGATGTTGGCGACATAAGTGATGGGGGATTGCTGGTCCAGCAGCCGGCGGGTCTCAGGTTCCCAGGGGTAGCCGCCGAACTCCTCGGGTACCAGGATGTAGGCGTTGGCCTCGCCGAAGAATGTGGACAGGTCATAGACGCCGCGCTGTGCGGCCGCAGCTCGAAAGCGGTTGTCGTGACCGATGATCCACGCTGTGAGATAGCCTGCATAGGAGCCGCCGGTCAGGAAGAGCCGGTCGTGATCGATCAGGGGCAGGTTCGCCGCCGCATGGTCGAGCGCCCCGAGGACATCGCCCATGGGGCCTTCGCCCCAATCCTTGTAATTGGCACGTTGGAACGCATAGCCGTAGCCGGAAGATCCGCGCGGATTCGCGTAGATCACCCCGTAGCCAAACGAACAGAGGATTTGAAACTCGTGCCACATGCTGAACTCACCGGGCCCCCACATCGCCGACGGCCCGCCATGCATGTCGAGCACCCAAGGGTATTTCTTCCCCGGCTCCGCGTGAGCCGGCTTCATCACCCAATACTGGACGCGAGTTCCATCGGGCCGCGTAATCCAATGCCCTTCGGGAAGCGAGAGATCCTTGTTCGCCAGCCATGCGGTATTCAGGTGCGTCAGCTGGCGAGCGGAACCATCCTCAAGGGCGTAGAGTTCGTTCGGATCCGGAACGCTGATCAATCCGTACACTACCTGCTTACCGTCGACGGCGAGGGCGGTTATGCCCACTGGGCCTTCGACCAGCGCCCGATCCTCGTGCGAGGCAAGGTTCAACCGTTCTAGCCGGACTCCGCCCTGGAACGGCCGGGTAAAATACACATCTCCGGTCTTCGAGACGCGCGGTTCCGCTACGGAAGGGTCACCATCTTTGGTCAACCAGGTCAGGTGAGTTCCATCCGCATTGCACAGGGCGAGCATCGTCTGACGATAAGTGGGTTGGTCACTCTGCGCACCGAGCAGAACGAGGTGCTTGCCGTCCGGCGCGAACTGCGGCGTACCGAAGTTGTAGTTAGCGTCCGTGATGAGTGGGTGCTCATTGTTGCCGTCGGCATCAACGGTCCATATCGTCGAGGCGCGCCGCTCACGATCCGGATGCAGTGTCGAAGGAGGCCGCGAAGAAAACAAAATGCGCGAAGCATCGGGAGAGTAGAGCGCCTCTGAATGCGGATAGAAGGTCTTGGTCAGTTGGGTCGATTTGGGCTCGCCCTCGCTGGGGGCGGGGAGATCGATGCGGAAAAGTTCTGAAACCTCCATCTCTTCCGAGAGCGAAAGCTCGTCCAGGAAGGCGAGCCTGGTGATGTCCGACGGATTCCGCTTTTCCGCGTTGTGGTCGAGCCAGCGGCGAATACCCAGCAGGTCCGTATCCGGGCTAAGGGGTGGCGCCTTCGCGACGGCGCTTTCAGACTTCTGCTGGTCCGCGTCTTTCTGGTCGCGTTCTGGCCAATCGCGCTCCGGGCGTTCCAGCGAGAACGGCGGCTTGCCAGGCAGTTTTGAGAAGGGTAGGGAACTGGTGATAAGCAGCGCCTTGCCATCCGGCCGCCAGCGGGGCGACTTTGCCCCGAACTCCAGGTGAGTAACCTGGCGCGCTTCGCCCGGAGAGCCGAGCGGCAGAATCCAAACCTGCGGCTTGGGCTTGCTTTGCGAACGATCGACGCGCACAAAGGCGAGCTGACTTCCATCGGGACTGATTTCGAAGTCGCTATCGTTCCTCTCGCCGAACGTCAACTGAGAAGGCTGGGCGGAGGGGTTCTTCAAGTCAAGCATCCAGAGATGTACTTGATAGCTGTAGGTGGGGTCGCCGCCGGCAGTCTCGGCCTTCGGCGGTTCGGTATGGATCGACTGCACTCCATAGATCGCGAACGATCCATTGGGAGCGACCTCCACTTCCGTGATGCGCTGAATGCGGAGCAGGTCCGTGGCGACGATCGGTTCTTTGGCTTGTAACCAGGCGGCCGGCAGCAGCGCGACTACGGGCAGGATTGCCGCAAGATGTCGGAGGTACATGGAGAATATTGGAGCACACTGGCAGTGGTGGGCTTACCGCCGCTACACAACCGCTGCAAACTCCCGCCAAAGCTTGCCCTGGGATTCGGCAACTCCTTGATAAGTAATCTCACCCTGGTAGGTATTCACGCCTTCACGGATGGGAGCACTCTCTTCACAGGCGCGTTCCAACCCTTTGTTTGCAAGCTCGAGCAAGTAAGGGGCTGTCGCATTGGTCAAACCAAAGGTAGAGGTGTGGGGCACAGCGGCCGGCATATTCGAGACGCAGTAATGGAGAACGCCATCCACGTAGTAAACCGGATCCGTGTGGGTCGTGGCATGCGCGGTCTCCAGGCACCCGCCCTGGTCGATGGCCACGTCCACCACCACTGAGCCCTTTTTCATTTGCGAGATCATGTCCCGGCGAACCACTTTGGGCGCCGACGCGCCCGGTATCAGCACCGCTCCAATCACCAGATCGGCAGTACGGACCGACTCGCGAATCGTGTAGGCGTTGGATGCGAGCGTCAGCAGCGTATTGCCATAGATATCTTCCAACTCGCGAAGCCGGTTCAGATTGCGGTCGATGATGGTGACGTGCGCGCCAAGGCCGCAAGCCATTTTGGCGGCGTTGTGCCCCACCACGCCACCTCCTACCACGACCACGTTCGCCGGAGCGACGCCGGGGATTCCGCCCAGCAGGATGCCTCGCCCGCCGTTTGGACGTTCCAGATATTGCGCGCCCACCTGCACGGCCATTCGGCCGGCCACTTCGCTCATGGGTGTCAATAGCGGCAGCGATCCGTCTTTTTCGCGAATGGTCTCATAGGCCACGGCGTTGACGCGCGTGCGCAGCAGGGCATCGGTCAGTTCCGGCAAGGGCGCCAGATGCAGATAGGTGAAGAGAATCAGGCCCGGCCGGAAATAGGGATATTCGGATGGCTGCGGCTCTTTCACCTTCACTACCAGATCGGCGCGATTCCAAACGTCGGCCGCGGAGTCGACAATGAATGCGCCCGCGTCGGCGTATTCCTGGTCGGTAACGGAGCTGCCGAGACCCGCCTTCGCCTCCACCAGAACTTCATGGCCGTGCTCGCGCAGGGTGGTCACCATGCTGGGCACGCAGCCAACGCGTGTTTCGTGGTCTTTGATTTCCTTCGGAACTCCGATGATCATGAATGTTTCCTCTACTACCGCCGGCTGGTTACCGAAGGCGGTGTGGGTTGGGGTGGGTCGGGTGTTGGGGTAGCCGGTGAGGCAGAGGGTGCTGGAGTCGCAGCCGCGGGCGGACTGGGTACATTCGTTCCTGGCTGGGTTGCGCCGGGCTGGTTTGTAGCCGGCTGGGTTGCGCCGGGCGGGCCTCCATGGTTGGGACCGAGTCCCAGGCCGATCAGCGCCTTTGCAGTGATCTTGCCGTCGTCCGGCAGATTTTGGGATTCCTGATACCGCTTCATCGCATCCTGCGATTCGGCGCCCCAGACGCCGTTTACTTCGCCCTTATAGAAGCCCCGGTCGGCCAGGGACTGCTGGATCTGTTGGTATCGCTCCGGGCTGGGAGCGGTCTGATAGCTGGGGCGCCGCGCCTTGGCCACTTGCGGTTTAGCCCCGTGCTTGCTGCTTGCGTGGACGGTCTTAGTGGAGGCAGACGAGGTGGTCTTTGCGGGCACCGTGCCCGCTTTGGCGGACGTTGTGGACTTCTTCGCCGTCGACGTAACAGGTTTCTTGGCGGAGGATGCCGCCGCAGACCCAGACTTGGCGCCGGTGGATGTCTTTGCCGCCGTCTTTGCAGTTGAGTGGGTAGTGCTTGTCGAAGTTGTTTTCTTACCGGTATCAGCTGTCGCCGCGACGGCGAATACGGCGCAAACGCCGAACCAGGCGCTGAACAACGACGCGATCAGGATTCGCTTCATCAACTCAATTCGAAGATTCAACTTGGAATTATACCGGCCGGCATCGGCCTCGGAATCCGGCAGGGGATGATCTGCCATTCCCTGCCCCCTATCTTAACTTGGGCATTCGCCGGAACGGCGTATGCCTGACGCAATTACTCACCGGGCAAACGTCCGGAGAGGAACTGCCGCTGGGGCGGAATCTTGCGTCCGCCAAAAGAGTGCACCACCCGGATGGCCACGGCCTGACCGCCTTTTAGCGCTGCCTGAATCTTCATCAAATCCGCTGGTGAGGTTACGTCCTGGCGATTGATCGAGATAATGACGTCGCCGCTCTGCATCCCAATGTCTTCCGCGAAGGATCCGGGATCGACGCTCACCACTCGAACGCCTGACTTGTCTTCGATGCCAAGATCCTGGCGCTCTTTATCCAGCAAACGCGTGATGGTAATGCCGAATTTCACTTGCGTAGCAGTTGGTTCCTTCAATCCGGGCGCATCCGGTTGCTTTTCGTCGGACTGGAATTCGCCGCGCCAAACCTCGGTGCGTTCCTCGATCGGAACTTTATAGTCGAGTTTCTTGCCGTCACGATCGACCGTCAGCAGAGCAAGCGCACCAATCTGCATGTCGGCCACCTTAGCTACCAGTTCGTCTCCGTCGCGGACCGGCCTGTCGTTTAAAGACACAATGACGTCGCCTTCTTTCACACCCGCTTTGCCGGCCGGCCCTTCTTTGGGGGCCTCTTCGACGACCACGCCATGATCGAGCCCGAACGCCTGCAGCGTGTCATGCGACTCGTTCTTTCTCCAACGCACGCCGATGGACCCGCGGACAACGCGGCCAGAGCGAATGATGTCGTTGTAGACCTTGGCAGCCATGTTCGACGGCAAGGCGAAGCCGATGCCCTCATAGGATCCACTGCGTGTCGCAATCATCGTGTTTACGCCAATCACTTCGCCGCGGATGTTCAGCAGGGGGCCGCCGCTGTTGCCGGGGTTGATGGCGGCATCGGTCTGAATAAAGTGTTGGAAAGCTTGCGCGCCAGGCAGATCCCGCCCGGTAGCGCTGACGATGCCTGCTGTGACCGTCGCTTCCAGGCCGAAAGGAGAGCCGATCGCCACCGCCCAGTCGCCCACTTCCAGGCTGTCGGAGTTGCCGATCTGTAC
>JBAUOG010001234.1:0-6467 GCA_049579625.1 Bryobacteraceae bacterium | reverse complement strand
GGATGATACCGTCCACCATCTCGCGCTTGCGCGCGTAAACGCCCGCCATGTCAATGGCGATGGGCCCGGTCTCGATCCCGAATTCATGTTGCCGCGCCACGAGCGAAGCGACCTTCGCGGAATAAATGACATTCTTACTTGGCAGGCAGGCCACATTGGGACACGATCCGCCGATATACTTGCGGTCGACCACGGCTGTTCGCCTTCCTTCTTTGGCCATGGTCCAGGCCGCCAATTTGCCGGCTGTGCCGCCGCCCAGCACGAGGACATCGTATTTTTCTGCATTCATGTGCGTATCTCCTTGCTTGACTGGCTGTCGCCGACTTGCTCCGGCTTCACTACGATTTCGCGTACACATGTCTCACGGCCCCTTGAGAACCGGCTATGCAGCGAGGACAAGGTTCGGCCTGAGGATGTCCGACCGTATTGTCAGAATGGCTCGAGACCCGCCAGCCCGAATACCGCGTGGAAGCGCTCACAGTAGACTACGACGGCCCGCTTATTCAGATCTGTGGATGCGGGCAGATCGTAGTTCTGATCACCCTTGTTGCCCTTCAACGGCCCCAGTTCAACGTCATCCAGGTCGCCTTTTACAATCTCTTGTTCCAGGCCTTTGTCGTCGCTCCGCGCCAGGACTATGTGGACGTCCGGGCCGTTCGACGTGGTGAAGTCGGTAAGGCGCAAATAGAGTTTGCCATTTGGGCTCTTATAAATGGTTGCTCGCCCGCTTGTCTGGTGCGCCCTACCTTCAAACCGTCCGGTAAAGAGTGGCTGAGGTTCCGCGGCCGAAACAAATGGCGCGGGCTCGTTGACCTTTTCATTGATCCAGAGCTTCTCGGGGCGAAAGGCCCACCAAGCAGCGACGAGAACTGGAACACCAACCGCTATCAAGATCCATTTCTTGTGTGAGAGCCATGTACCTATAGGGGATGTCATACGGTTTTCCTGCAAATGGGCGAATCGGGCAGCTTCTTGCCGCCCGATTGGATCTGCCCAGATGGGCAAGGCTCAGAACTTTTCAAGGGGCGCCGCCCCGAAGTTTGCGTTAAACCGCTCGCAGTAAATCGAAACGGTTTGAAACTTGCTCAAGTCCGTCCCGTCGGGTATCTCGTAGTTTTGGTCGCCTTCATTCCCTTTCAAAGCGCCGAGTTCTAGACGTTCGGTGTTGCCCTTTAGGAAGTTCGCATCGTCGGCCGCATCCTTCGCCGCTATAAGAATCACGTGGACATCGGGCCCATTCGAGGTCTTGAAGCTCGTTAGCCGAAGAATCAGCTTTCCATCCGGCTCGCGATAGATAGTTGCCCGACCCGAGGTATTGTGGACCTTCCCGTGAAAGGTGCCAGTCTCCAGAGTCTTGGCTTTTCCCTCCTGTGCGTTCACAGAGGGCTGCAAAGCCGGCGCGAAAGCCAGCGTCGCGAACGCCGTTACCGTCTTGATGTTTCGAATCATGTTCAATTCTCCTTAGTTAGTTGTGAGCTACAGACGCAGCTGTAGGAGCTGCTTTAGATCCCCTTGATTTCACCGCCATCCATCCGAATAGAAGTGCCCGTCAGCCAACGGGCTTCTTTCGAAACCAGGTACGCCATCAGGCCTGCAATCTCCTCCGGCTCGCCATAACGGGCGATTCCGGCCTTTTCCGGAAACTGCTTTGTGGCTTCTTCTACGCTCATCCCGTGCTCTGGTGCCCAGTGCTGGAGGAACGATCGTCGGCGGCCCGTCATCACCGCGCCCGGCACTACGCTGTTGACCTGGACTCCGTCCTTGATGCCCTGCTCGGCGAAAGCCTTCGCGAGCGCGATGATGGCCGCGTTGATGGTCGCTACGGCTGCGAAGCCCGGCTTCGGATCGAGGGCTGCGCTTCCGGAGATCAACACCACAGCGCCTTTTGAAGCCTTCAATGCATCCCAGGCTCGAATCGTGAGCCTCCGCGCACCGTGCAACTTCAGCGCCATGCCTTCTTCCCACTGCGTATCGGCCATCTCGAACAAATCGATCTGCGGCACGGCGCCGGCAATATTTAGCAGAGCATCGATTCTGCCGAACCGATCGAGTGTCATCTGGACAAGGGTTTCAGCCGAGCAAGGCTGGCGCAGATCGAGCGCGTAAATTAGGGGTTCGGCGCCGGCCGACTGCACCGCACATGCCGTCTTCCTGAGCTCATCCTCTTGCCGCGCGGCCAGGACCACGGCTTCGAAATCGCGTGCCAGTCGAATCGCCGTGGCGCGGCCGATGCCCTGGCTGGCTCCGGTGACAATAGCGACGGATTTATCGGGCACGCGTCCTCCCCAAGAGTTCGCGTTCGGCCGCGAGCGTCTCCTGTGCCGCTTCCAGAATCACGCTGACTACTACTTCTGGCGCCGTATGCATCGGAGTGTGGTCCACGTTGTGGGTCCGAATCTTTGCGCCCATGCGCTCCGCCATATAGCGCTGCGTCTGCGGCGCAATCATGCGATCCTCTTCCGCCAACAGAAACCACGACGGCTTCGTTTTCCACGCTGGGAGGGGAGCTTTCTCTTGAATGCACTTCACCGCGATCGGCCGCTGCACCGCTTCCAAAATCGTTGCGTGGTTCTGTGAAACCTTGTGGGCCACCGCGTGGCCAAAGCCGCCTTCAGGCATCCAGATAAACCCACGCGCATCGGGCTCAAGGTGCGGGGCCTCGGGATGCGGCTTGGCGCGATAAAAAACGTCTGCAACCGTCTCACCCTCTGCGGGCGCCAGTGCCGCTACGTACACCAGCGACTTTACTTTGTCATCCTTCGGACCAGCGACGACGGCGCCCGCGTAGGCGTGTGCCGCCAGGAGCACCGGTCCATCGGTTCTCTCAAGTACGCGTTGAAGAGTGGCTATGTCTTCGGTGAGCGAAGTTAACGGGATCGGCGCACAGATGACCCTAAGGCCTTCTTTTCGCAGCGGCAGAATCACCTTTTGCCAGCAAGATCCGTCAGCCCACGCACCGTGCACCAACACAACTGTGGCGTTCCGCACAAAGAGGCTCATCGAGATGCCCCGCTCGCCGTCAAGAACTCCTTCATTGCGGCGGCAATCTCGACAACGTGCGTCTCGATGGCAAAGTGCCCTGTATCGAGGAACTCCACACGCGCGTTCGGTATGTCTTTTCGAAATGCCTCCGCACCGGCGGGAATAAAGAAGGGATCGTTCTTCCCCCAAATCGCCAGCAGAGGCGGCTTGGCCTTCCGAAAATAATCCTGAAATGCCGGATAGAGCTTCACGTTGGACGAATAGTCGAGAAACAAATCGAGTTGGATGTCTTTGTTCCCCGCACGCTCCAGCAGCGCCGTATCCAGCGTGTACGATTCCGGCGGAACGCTCTCCGGGTTCGTGACGCCATGCGTGTACTGCCATCGCGTTCCGTCGAGTGTGAGAATGTTTTTGCGGATGACTTCGCGATTCTCCGCGGTGGGCTCAGCCCAGTATTTTCGGATCGGTCCCCAGGCATCGCCTAGCCCTTCTTCATAGGCATTACCGTTCTGTGAAACGATCGCTGTGACTCGATCCGGGTGAGCCATCGCCAGACGGAATCCAGTCGGTGCGCCGTAGTCGAATACATACACTGCGAAGCGTCTGATTTTCAGCGCTTGTGTGAATGCATTCAGCGTCGCGGCCAGCCCGTCGAACGAATAGACGTATTTCCTTTGCGTCGGAACTTCTGTGAATCCGAAGCCGGGTAGGTCTGGCGCGATCACTCGATAATCACCGGCTAGCCGAGGAATCAGCTCGTGGAACATGAAAGATGATGTTGGGAACCCGTGTAGCAACAACACTATCGGTGCGTTCGGGTCGCCGGCCGCCCGGTAGAATACGCGCACTCCGTCTGCCTCGACCTTGTGGATTGTTGTAACGGGCATAGAGAACCCCGAAGAGCGTGGCGGTGTTTTCAACTCGGCTCCGGAACTCTTCGCGCTTTGGGTTGAATGAGGTTGGTTCATAAAACTCTCTTTATTCCGTCGCGATATTGCGTCGCCACGCCACGAGACAACAACAGCCCAGGTATCGCACCCCAAATGCCAAAAGAGAAGAGAGCTCAATTTGGAATCAGCGGAGGGGTTTAAGTGGTTTTTGCACCAGCAAGATCTCGGGGCAGAAGCAACTAGGGAATCTTGCCTCGACGTGACGGAATCGCGACGGATCTCTAACAGTGACCGGGGTTGGTCGCGCCTTTCGTCGCGGTTTGCATCGCGGATCAGTCCTGGAAAGTGTCACCAGTGCGCAGGACGGCTTATGCCTAGCTTTCGCATCCGGTAAACTAACGAGGTCCTCTTCATTCCCAATCGCTGCGCGGCGCCATTGCGGCCACCCACGACCCAATTGCTCGCTTCCAGGGCTCGGACGATATGGTCTCGCTCAACCTCCTCGAGACCCGTCATCGGTATGTTCCCCTCGCGGCGTGCGTGGAAAGGTTCCAACTCGGAAATAGGGGCGCGCAATACGGAGCGCGGAGAAAGAATGACGGCTCGCTCGATGAAGTTTTTCAATTCCCGAACGTTCCCAGGCCAGGAGTATCGCACCAGCGCATCCATTGCCTCCGAAGGGATTTCATTGATTCCCTTGTTCATTCGTCGGGCATAGTGCTCTGTGAAATGCAGAACCAGCGCCGGAATGTCCTCCGTACGTTGCCGCAGCGCGGGAACGTTGATCGGAAATACCTTCAACCGATAATATAGGTCCTCCCGAAAACTCGACTGCTTAACCATGCCTGACAGATCGCGATGTGTCGCGGCGATCAGCCTGACATCAACCTTATGAGTGCGGGTGCTGCCGAGCCTTTCAAATTCCTGCTCCTGCAAAACACGCAGCAATTTCGCCTGAAGTTCCAGGGGGATGTCGCCAACCTCGTCCAAGAACAGCGTACCTTTGTTCGCGAGTTCAAAGCGTCCCACTCTTTGAGCAATCGCTCCAGTAAATGCTCCTTTTTCGTGACCGAACAGCTCACTTTCCAGAAGCCCTAGCGGGATGGCAGCACAATTCAATTTGACGAAGGGGCGTTCGCGGCGGGCTCCTAAGTCGTGGATCGCGCGGGCAATCAGCTCTTTACCGGTTCCGGTCTCGCCCAGGATCAGCACGCTTGAATCCGTGGGCGCGACAACCGACACGAGCTGCAATACGGCCTTCAATGCGGGTGCATCACCTACGATTGTCCCGAACTGAGTGCGAATTTCTTCTTCGAGGTAGAGCCTCTGTTTGGCCTCTTTATCTCGGTCCCTGATCGCCTTTTCGTACTCCAACGCGTTCTCGACCGCGATCGCTACCTGCCGGGCTACCTGCTCGAGCAAGATGACGTCGTCTTTCGCAAAAGCATTGTCCGAACGCCTGGAGAGCATCAGAACCCCAACCACGCGGTTGCGGCCTACCAGCGGAAGATAGCAGCCTACTCTGAGGCCCTCCTCGATCACGCGCTCATAAAGCCGCTGGCCGTCGGGATTCCCATAAATCTCGGGATCCTCGCGGAGCTGTTCGAAGCTGTCGATCCGGACACTCTTGGCCTTCCGCATTACCTGACCTGAGATCGAACTATTCATCGGCACCAACGATCCCTCGCGCATGGGTCCTCTCGCGTCGGGATTGTACAAGATAGTCACGCGTAACTCGCCGCTCTCGGAGTCGGGTAGCAGCAATGCGGACACATCACATTGCATTACGCGGAATAGACTCATCGAAAGCGCCTCAACCACTTGCCGGAAGTCCAACCTGGATGTCACGCTGCTTGTAACCTCCAGAAGCAATCGCAATCGATCGCGTTCGTGCCGCAACGCTTCCGCATTCTGGTGCCGCTCAATTGCGATACCGGCAATGTGGCTGGCATTCTCAATCAACTGAAGGTCGAGGGCGTCTGGAGTACGCACGTCCCGATAAAGGATAGCGAAAGTCCCGAGGACCTTCCCTTCGCTGGTGAACAAGGGGCGCGACCAAACGGCACGAATCCCGTAGGGCTGGAACAAATGACGATAACCGTCCCAAAGCGAGTCCCGGAGGATGTCAGCGACAAACACCGACTCCCTCCGGTAAACAGCTGTGCCGCAAGATGCGCCTCTCGGGCCCACAGACGTTCGCCCGACGTTTGCAGCAAATCCAGGAAGGCTCGGTGCGGCTACGCAATGCAGATGCTTGCCCTCGGCATCGGGAAGCCAAATTGTGCATAACGTGCCGTCGCCTTGAGACTCGACCAATCGTGCGATGATCGTCAGCACTTCAGGCAACTCAGATCCGGCAAGAATCAACTTTAGAATGTTGAGAACTGACTCGCTGGAGAAGAGGCCCGTTTCGTTCTGCGCCCCTTTAACTCTCGTCAAGTCTTGTGCGGGAGATTGCATCGCCGACTTCGTACCTAATACGTCCGGCTTGGAACGCCGATCCGTCAATCCGAAGCCGCCCCGCGCAACCCACGCCGAACATCCCGGCGAAGGTCGGGTCAGATGCTGCGGCCGACCGAATTTCAACGTTTACCG
>JBAUOG010001233.1:0-1841 GCA_049579625.1 Bryobacteraceae bacterium | reverse complement strand
AGCCTCCGTTCGCAGATTCTCATGCTTCGTCCGCACGCGTCGGTCTTCATTTGGGCCAATGGAAGTGATGGCCGGCCACCGGAACCAGTTCGCCTCCGCTACCGTGAGATCCTAGGTGGTCTTCACTGGCAGAATGCGATCGTCGATACTGTTTCATCTTTCGCCAAGGATGACCAGGGTGTGCACTTATGGGACGGCATCAACATGGAGGGCCCATACAGTTGGCGCTCGCCTGCGTATTGGTTCAGTGGGAAATACTTACCCACTCGAGGCGCGTCCGTAGAGCAAGGCGACAACGAGCACATCCCGACGCTGGAGAGCCTGAAGAAGTTCATCCCGGCTGACAAGCTGTGGCCCATCAACGACACATGGTTCGTCCACGCTGGAGCGATTCCCGGCGCCAACACGCTTTCGGACGTACAACTGGCGGTGAACAGCCGTTACGGACCTTCGAGCAGCGTGGCTGAGTTCGTTCGCAAGGCGCAACTCGCGCACTATGAGGCTACCCGGGCGCAATTCGAGAACTTTTCGGCCGGCAGTTGGTCCAACCACAAGGTGGCGCTGTATTGGATGTTGAACAGCCACTGGCCTTCGTTCTACGGCAACATCATCGACTACTATCTAAGTCCCGGCGGCACCTACTTCGGCGCCAAGAAGGGCTTGCGCCAGCTCTCGGTGGTGTTCAATGCCTACGCCACCGGCGACCACAGCCAGGCCAAAATCATCGTTTTCAATCAAACTCTCGCCGATGTCCAAGGCCTGCGGGTCCGCGTGCGCGTATACGATTTGAACGGCGAACAGCGCGACGACCGTTCGGCCTCCGGCATCCGGGCGCCATCCAACGGGACCGCCGAGGTGATCTCACTGCCACGCTACCCACATACCTCGCCGGTCTTCTTTGTGCGCTGCCAGTTGCTCAATGGTAAGGGAGAATTGCTTGTCGATAACACCTATTGGCAGTCGCAGAAGGACGACGACATGGGTGATCGCAGCAACGACGACGCTCTCAACCTGAAGCAGGTGAGTTGGGCCGATATGACCCCCCTGAACACCATGCCCCAGGCAAGCCTCGAGGTCACTGCTCGGCAAACAGCGGCCAACAGCGAAAAACATATCGCCATCCGGTTGCACAACTCGTCCAAACACATCGCATTCTTCGAGCGGGCCGTTGTTTCTGCCTCCAGCAACGGAGAAGAGATTCTCCCCATCGAATACGACGACAACTACGTCTCGGTGTATCCAGGCGAGACTGTCGAGATACATGGGACAGTATCAAAGTCGGCGGATCCGCGTTGGATTACCCTGGAGGGTTTTAATACTCCGGCTTCATCCGTTCAAATCGAGTAGAAGCCTGACCGGCGGGCGTGGTTCGGTAAAGGACTCTGTCTCTTTCCTCGATCATTCTAGTCGGCATCCTCGGAGACGTGCGGCTTGGTGCAGGAATGCGGGCTTGCTCCCAGCCCGGAAAGAAGGGCTCGACAGATTCTCAACACACTCCTCTGTTCGCCAACTTGAGCCGGTCTTCAACCCGGCCTGGCCTGGACCACTCAGAGAATTGGAGCTTCCATATGAGCACAGAAGAATTGCGTTCTCGCCCATCATCTCCGGTTGACCGCAAGGATCTGAGTCGCTGGTGTACGATCCCGGCAGCCGAATTGCCCGGCCACCCGGAGTTGCGTGTGGGTTATCGCCAAGTGGCCGATTCCAGTGAGATGGGTAAACTGATGGCCACCGAACTGGTCGGAGTCATCGAAGAAAACAACAAAAAGGAACGCGCAACGTGGGCTATTCTTCCCTGTGGGCCAAGTTGCTTGTAAAAGCCATTCCGGTCCCTGGTGAAT
>JBAUOG010001232.1:0-1869 GCA_049579625.1 Bryobacteraceae bacterium | reverse complement strand
GGGCTTCACGACTACGCTCTCCGGGAGCGGTTTGTGCAACACGCCTGGAAACACAAGGACTTCAGCCCCGGCTGCCATGAGTCCCGCCACCTGCTGCCATGCGATGTGGCAGATTCTCCCGGCACCCATTTTGTGTGGAAAACTGTAGAGGACGCGCGTGCGACCCGGTTGATTCGCTGTGTTTCTGCTGTTCTTCTCCGAAAGTTCGATCAATTCACGGACTCCATCACCGGCGCCTGAGTCGTTTTTTCATCGATCGAAACGATCCCATCGTCTGGTAGTGACACAGCGCCTGCAAACACCAGATCAGTTAGACCGCTAACTTCGCCCAGAACCCGGAAGCCGAGGTCTTCAAACACCTTTCCGGGGCCGGCATTCCTTTCTGTCTTGCGGTAGTTGGCGAATAGCGTCGGTACCCCGGCATAGCGGTACTTGCGAATAAGGTACGAAAGGAACGCATGCTCAACGCGCTTGCCTTGAATTCGGCAACTGAACATCAAATCGGTCATGCGCGCTTCGGATCGATTCATCAGGCAGAATCCTATGGTTCCATAACTCCCGAAGCGGTCCTCACAATCCAGAACGTACGCGTCGATATCGGAAGCTCTTAGGAACTGCTGGAGTTTGTCACGCGAATACCGGTTCCCGGAGAAGTTCATCTGGTTGGTGCGTTGCGTAAGTTCGTGAACACGCTGGATGTTTTCCTCGTTCAGCGATCTGATCGTGAGGTGCAGATTACAGTTCCGGAGAAAGGTGGCGTATTCTCCCGGGAAATCCTTTTGTGCGTCTATCCGGCGCTCCTGTTCCCGGTAAAACAGCCGGCGTTTTCTGCTCTCTTCGGTGGCGGGAAGCGTGCAGTCCGGCCGGGCGAGAATGTTCCGATACTCCGCCGCGTCGAGCACCATCACGTTGGGGCAGGCCGACTTGACCTCCTCCCGTTCGAACCGAGAATCATCAACGAACAGCAGCGAATCGATGCCGATGTTGAGGTTGGCCGCGATCCGCTGGATACTCTCACTCTTGGGCGCCCAGGAGATCTGAGGAAAAAGAAAGTACTCCGCAATGCCAAGCCGCTTCAGGGCACTAAGCCCATCGTCCAGGTTGTTTTTACTGGCTGCGGAAATCAGAATGCCGCGCTCGTCGAGTTGCTGAAGAATTTCGACGATTCCCTCCTTGAGTCGGATCTTCTCAGGCCCATCCTCAATCAAGATTCCGTCCCAAAGAGTATTGTCGAGATCCCACACTACACACTTGCAGACAGGCGCGCCGCTAGCCTTGTTACTCGGCAGCGGTGCAGGTGCGAACGCACGGTCGAAAACGAAATCCATTACGCCGAAATAGAGCGTCGCACCGTCCGAGATCTCATTCGGCGTAAGTTCAACATCAAAGTGACTTGAGAGATCAACTGTCCGTTCGATCTCGGCAACCGACACCCGGTGCCGGCTGAATCCCGGCTCCATTTGCAGCAACTCTTGAAACGGGAGTTGAGAGCCGTCACGGCGAATTGTGACCGTAATGGACACAGCCGCGGCACTTGGGTTGTAACATTCGACCATTAGACAGTTTGGCCGAGATCCTCCTGCAAATCTGCGGCGCATCCCACGCTTCTTCAGGGAGTAGCGCTTGTGTGTCAACTCGCGCCGTATCAATCCCGGAGTCTTGCCTATCAACTTCGCAATTCGGAAGTCGCGCCGCTCTGCCCTGTCTGCCGCGGGCAATGGGTAAAGCTTTAGGTTTGCGGTTGACCACAGTTTGCCCCACCGCTTAAAACTGATCTTCAGCAGATATGAGTTTACGGAATCGAGGCAGTCGACTCGCACCATCCCGTCTACGAATCGGCGGCACCGGCCGTCCAAACGCGGGCTATAG
>JBAUOG010001231.1:0-3910 GCA_049579625.1 Bryobacteraceae bacterium | reverse complement strand
GTACATCACCGCTCCGGCGATCGCAATTGCGAGAATTGTGTCCCAAGGCATGATCGTTCTCCTTATGTTGTGGGAGCAGGCGTTCCTGCGTAGCTGTCCACTTCAGTTCGTGTAACAACCCTGAATTCATCACAAGAACCTCACGATCAACCGACAGGTGATGACCAAAACGACCCGGGAACTTGTGGGCCGAGCACTGAGACGAACACCTGCCAGGATTCTCGACAAGAACGTGTCATAAAACTGGGGGCCGCTTAGCGATCTGGCTCGCAGCCCGACTCATTACGGGCATCCAGCCGTGGGCGGCTGGATTGAACGTGCGCCCGTCTACCTCTCGTCTCGTCGTTAATGCGCCGCACAGCGGCTGACTAACGATCTACGTTCTGACTTTGTCTTCCTAGCCTCGCGCGTGCGGGGCGGTTGTGTTTCGCAGCATGACCGCCCCAGCTAAGGGGCGGTCTCTTTCCGAAGGAGATTGTTCCATGATCGCAACCCATCATCGCAGCAGACCAGATGATCAAGTCCCGGCTTGGCATTGTCGCTTTTTGACGATGGTGCCCGCCATTCGCCGCCACGCCGAGTTACGTTTTCGGAAACTCCGCCCGGACGTGCGGGAGGAATTGGTCGACGAGGTCATTGCCAACTGCTTGGTGGCGTATGCCCGGCTCGCCAACAGAGGAAAAGAGAATTTGGCCTTTCCCTCGGCCCTGGCTCGATTCGCCGTGGCGCAAGTTCGGCAAGGGCGCCAAGTTGGCAGCCGGCTCAATATCCAGGATGTTTCATCCCGGTACGCGCAGCAGCAGAACGGAATTCAGGTCGAGCGGCTCGATCAGTTTGTTTCGGCTGACGAAGTGTGGAAAGAGATCTTGGTTGAAGACCGGCGGGCCACCCCAGCCGATGTCGCGGCGAGCCGGATCGACTTCGCGGCCTGGCTTGCCAAGCTGCCCGCGCTCCGCCGCAAGATCGCCCAATGTCTCGCATCAGGCGAAAGCACTCTCGACGCGGCCCGACGATTCGCCGTGACGCCAGGGCGGATCAGCCAGCTTCGGCGGGAATTTCTGGATTCTTGGCTGGCGTTTCAAGGCGAACTACCTCTGGCCACTGCCGCGGCGTAGCCGCTGATTTGAAGCTCATTAACATCAACGGTCTGGGCGGCATCCACGGATGGATGCCGACTAAAGAGGAGAGCTTCAAGGTCGATGGAATCCGCGACCACACTGCGGTGGCCTTCAGCTCGGTTTTCATTTTGCCAATTCGAATTCGCGTCATCTCACCGACCGTCTGATTGTCGAAGCAATTAGCCCCAGCCCGCGAACTGCGGCGATTCGGTAAGACCTCAGAGGGCCGGGCACTCCTCGAGCATCGGGCTGTCGGTCGGTAGGTCCCTTTTCCGCTACCCATTGCAGTTTTGACAACTTCGAACGGCTTCTTTGTACGGCCGGAATGATCATCTCGCATGGCGCAGCCAAACGAGTTGGAATGGAGAATCCCCACAGTTCGCCGCCGGACCGCAAGTCTTTCATCACGGGCTTGAGAATCGGGACGCCGTCGCATGCGAGGTTTGATCCACACCTCAAAACGGTTCTCTTGTAACGGCGGCACGATTGAACAGTGCTGCAGAATCACGCGACATTCTGAGCCGGCACTTCGCTCGCTGCATCACAAACGTCGGTGTCAGGCGTCAACGCGATCGAGGTCAGCAAGCCCGACATTCGGACGCCGCTACGTAAGCGCTCGAAGCGGTTGCGACCACCTTGGAGATATTTCTAAAAAAACTTTTTGCGGAGATCAAAGTTCGTCTGGCGACGCGAGGAATAGCTCGATAAGCTCGATATTGGTTCGCATGACGCGAAACCTTTTCGGACGTTGGCGTTCGCTTTGGGCGATTCGGCGTCGCGAGCGGAATTGTAGCCGTTCAACCCCTGGCGCACGCCAGGGAATCGAAGTCGAACGTTACGACTGCGAGTTTGTCGCGGCCCCACGGAGAATTAAAGCAAGTCACCGGCAAGGATTTCCAAAACTTCTTGGTGAAGCTGCTCCCAAAACTAACACTCGGGTGGGGTACAGGTGGCTTTTTCGTGCCCCCCTGGTGGTGGATCTGGTAAGGAACGGCAGTGAAGCCAGGGACAGGGGATCTTATCCATCCGGCACGGGAATCACGCGGTCCAGCAACGAGAGGCGGCCGTCGTCGGGAAGCCCGTGGTCAGTCAACCCAAGTTTCTTTGCCCAGCGGGCGAAACAGCTGCGGCCGGTCTCGGACCAACGCCGGACTTCCTCGATTACGCTCGATAGCGTAAAGGTGGAAAGATGCAGCCGGAGCGATTCCAACACGCTCACGATCACCGTTTGACGCCGTGCGCCAGGCACCGTCTTGTTGGTGCGGCCCGTGTCCCGGGCCTGCGCTGGAGAGCGAAGCGTGCGCTCGGCCTCGTTGTTCGTTCCCGACACCGCCAGCGTTTCCCCATTAGGCTTCTCCACCGGCTCAGCCGTGACGAACGTGAAGAGCTGCTCCGCCAGCATCACCCGCATCAGCTCGTTGCACAACCGCCGATAGTCGTCCTGTGGGCCTTCGCCCGGCGGCAGTTCGGCCACCCACATCGGCCCACACAACTCCAGAATCCTGTCGTCCAGCAGCGCGACCTTCCCTTTTCTGCCCTCCGCGCTCAGCCGCCGGTCACGCTGCACCCGACAAGCTTCGCGGTAAATCTCCAGCAGTCGATCGGTGAACTGGCGATACTCGGCGTTGCTCGGTTCCATCAACGTCAGCTTGATCGCCTTTCGCAGAAAGTGTGCCCAGCATTTCTGCGACTGCGTGAAGTTCGCATACACGGCCGCGTCGTCGCTGATCACGATCCCCGCAAACGTCGCCGGATCGAGAATCTGGCGTAGCGTCTCCGCATCCTTATGCACGCCGAAGAACAATACCCGCACCTTCTCGGAGAGAAATGCCCACACGCTGCGGATGCTCCAGCTTGTCTCATCGGTATGCACCACCAGCGAGTTGGCCAGCAGCAGGCACAGCAGATCGAACTCCTCCTGCCATTGCCGCGCCAACTGGTTCAAGAGGGCATTAGCCTGCGACTTCCGCAGTTTCAGGTGCTGGAAGAAGTTCATCAGCAAGCATGCTTTGTCGAACGACAGCCCGACGATGTACACCTGATACGCGATGGCCAGGGTGATGTCCGTCCCGAACTCGCTGCGGCCGAAGACGCCAGGGATCTTACCGTATTGATTCCCCGGGCCGCGATAAATTTCGTAAGCCACGAGCACCGCTTGGCCGTTCTCCAGCCGCCACACCGGTCGCGTGTGTGACAGCCAGCACTCTGCTTTCGGCACGCCCGCCGGAAAGACCTTCTCGGTTCGCGCGGCCTGGGCCACCTTGTCCGCGGTCGTTGTTCGCCCGCCGCGCGACCGTTTTCGCTTTCGTCGTTTCTTTCCTCGGGCCTCTTGCCGCTGCTCTTCCGCGCGGACTGAAAACGCTTCGGGAAGCTTCCGCGCGGCCGAGGAACTGACTTGACGCTCCAATTCGTCGACCCGGCGCTGCAGGGCCACGATCAAATCAACCAGCCGATCGGGTGTGATCCGCCCCGCACGAACATCCTCCCTAAGTTGCTCAACATCCATGCCTCCTCATAATCAAGTCTGCCAAAATCACGCAACGCCAATTTCACAGAATAGACGTCTACACGCTCGTCACTTCCGGCACATTTTCGAAATCCGGCAGCGGCACGCTAGAATTGAATTCCGCTGCGGTGATGTTGCTCGGCAGCAGGCTGGACGTGTCTGAAGGGGGTAGGCTACGACTTAATCCGACCTCCGGCTCAGCGCTGGTCGCCTCCGGAGTGACGGTGTCGGTGGCCGATTCAGCAACGCTTGAGCTGGCCGGCTCCGTATCGGCGCTGTCCTCGGG